>NZ_JBGFGM010000051.1:0-260 GCF_041224635.1 Leisingera sp. XS_AS12 | reverse complement strand
ATGGTGACACGGAAATCGCTATCTTCGATATCGACCGGAGCGGCCGAGTGAGTGATCCAGCCATAGCCGGAGCCATAGACATTCTCGGTGGTGCCGAAAGGCCGCTTGTCTTCGACGCCTTTAGCGCGCTGATACACCAGGGCCCTTGCCTCGCGAGAGAACGGCACCTCTTCGCGGTCGCCTTCCAGCATATACTGGCGGATCTCTGGCCGGATGGATTCCAGAAGGAAACGCATGTGACCCATAATCGGGTAGTTGCG
>NZ_JBGFGM010000050.1:0-43776 GCF_041224635.1 Leisingera sp. XS_AS12 | reverse complement strand
CTCGCAATCCGAAAATTTGAGAAGGATGGCCGGAACGTACGGGAATGGTTTGCGGCCCGCAATCAGTTCGCCATAATGTTCGGCGAGCGCTTCGACGCTTGAGTATTTGAAACCGCATGGGCCGGGCCAGATACACAGACTGCAGGACACTCCCCATCCCACTAGCTCAACCAGCCACCTCAGCTTGAAGGAGCCGACGTATCCTAAGCATAGTTGGCAACCCACCCTGTAGCATCGCCTCTATTGGTTTGCGTCCATTCATGATTGCTCCCGAATTCTTAGCAGCGATCCATCTTGCTACGCGAGAAATATCGCCCGAATAGACTCTCATCAACGCGGCGTGCACGCCAATGAGGACTGCCACACGCTGCATCTGTTCGCTACCTAGGGGAGAGTTTGGCTGATCGTTTTTGAGGCAATCCCACTCTTCGGTTGTCAAGCGGAGCAGTTGGACACATTCGTCGTCATTCAGCTTCCAAGCTTGTAGAAGTCGAGGTGCAACCCTAGACAGGGCGTGCTGCTCAGGTACGGTCAGTTCGTCGATCATCGGTTCTCCCCTCATGACTCTGGTCATAACGTCGTGCCGAATAGTATAGACACTTTCGATATCCCGGTGCGCTTGGTCGCAGATTAGACCCGGATCATTCCGGGTTCTGCGGAACATCCCTCTTTTTCGCTTCAATCGCGGAAAGTTGGCATTCCCAAGTAGAAAGAACTTCGAAGAGTGTGTTCGAACTTTCTCCAGTTAAGCGCACCATCAGCTTTCCTTAAAAGCCCAACTTTCTTCGATCGACATGCACGAGCACTTCCGCTCCCAGCGGGCATTCCGGGGCAACTTGAAAGATACGGGCATGCACGCGTTTGCACCAAGTACAAGGCAGAGAAAGAGATCCAATCGGGAAGCGCCGTTCCAGGCGGCGTAAACAGAGCCTAAGAAAGTGTAGCCTGAAGGAGCTGACACTCGGAGAGGTCACGGTACAGGCTGCTGACAGGCATCCATTCCGCGATCACACAGGCGGCAACTGTCCTGTGATGGATGTCAAACCCGCGCCAGCGCACTACCGGCCAAGAGGCCAAGCCGCCACGGCCCAGCCGTCCGCGGCCTGCCCGGGGTCCGTCAGGGTCCGCAGGCAGCGCCGAAAACAGCGATCCCGGTTGCAGGCGGGACCATGACAGGCAGACCTGCGGACCGGTGGCTGTGTGGTTGCAGCCTCAGATACTCAGGCAGCAGTATTTCAGTTCAAGGTAATCCTCGATCCCGTATTTCGAGCCTTCCCGGCCCAGACCGGACAGCTTGACGCCGCCGAACGGCGCCACTTCGGTGGAGATCAAGCCCGTGTTGACACCCACCATTCCGTACTCAAGCCCCTCCATCATCTTGTAGATGCGGCTCAAGTCGCGGCTGTACAGATAGGACGCGAGGCCAAACTCGGTGTCGTTGGCCGCGGCCAGGACCTCATCCACCTCAGAGAACCGGAAGACGGGAGCCAGCGGGCCAAAGGTCTCTTCGCGAGCCACCGCCATCTCCTGGGTCACGCCGGTAATCACCGTCGGCTGAAAGAACGTCCCGCCCAACGCATGCGGCCTGCCTCCGGTCGCGACCTGCCCGCCTTTGGCGACGGCATCGCTGATGTGCTCGTTCACTTTGCTCACAGCGGAGGCGCTGATCAGCGGCCCGATGGCGGTTCCTTCGGCGAAACCGTCACCGACCGGCAGAGCCTTCACCGCGGCACAGAGTTTTTCCACGAAGGCGTCGTGGACAGCATCCTGCACATAGATCCGGTTGGTGCACACGCAGGTCTGGCCGGCATTGCGAAACTTAGAGATCAGCGCGCCTTCGACCGCGGCATCCAGATCGGCGTCGTCGAACACGATGAAGGGGGCGTTGCCGCCCAGCTCCAGCGACAGTTTCTTGATCTGGGCAGCTCCCTGGCGCATCAGGATGCTGCCGACGTTGGTAGACCCGGTGAAACTGATCTTCTGCATCGCCGGGTTTTCGCAGAACTCCAGTCCGATCCCCTTGCTGTCGGTTGACGGCAGCACCGAGAAGACGCCCGCGGGAAGTCCCGCTTCCTCGCCGAGCCGGGCTATGGCCAGGGCCGACAGCGGCGTTTCGCTGGCGGGGCGCACCACCATGGCGCACCCGGCCGCCAATGCCGGACCTGCCTTGCGCGTGATCATCGCGTTGGGGAAGTTCCAGGGCGTGATGGCCCCGACCACACCGACCGGCTGCTTCATCACCAGAATCCGCTTGTCCCGCTGATGGCCGGGAATGGTGTCGCCATAGATCCGCTTGGCCTCCTCCGCGAACCATTCGATGAAGCTGGCGCCATACATGATCTCGCCTTTGGCTTCGGCCAGCGGCTTGCCCATCTCGGCGGTGAGGATGGCGGCCAGATCATCGGCATGGGCGACCATGAGATCGAACCACCGGCGCAGGACCGCGGCGCGCTCCTTGCCGGTCCACTGGGCCCAGTCCCGCTGGGCAACACTGGCAGCCGCGATGGCGGCCCTGGCGTCGTCGACGGTGCAATCTGCCACATTGGCCAGCACCGCGCCGGTCGAGGGGTTGAGCACCTGGAACCGGCTGTCGCGGGCCAGCCATTCGCCGTTCACATAGGCATCCTGCAACAGCAGATCGGGACGGGAGAGAGAGAGCACTTGCAAAACTCCTGTGCGATAGAATTGGGGGCGAGCTGTCCCGCCCCCTGTTTGACGTTGGCTTGCGCCGATCAGGCGTGCAGATCCTGGTTGAGGGAAGTGCCATCCGGGGCCTCGTCCGGGCTGCTCGTCACGGCGGCCGGATCCTCCATCAGCGACTTGATCACGCCCCAGGCCATCATCACCACCAGCACCGAGATCGGCAGGGCGGCCGCAATCGCCGCAGTCTGCAGCGCCGACAGCCCACCGGCCAGCAGCAGCACGGCGGCAACCAGCCCCTGAGCCGCGCCCCAGACCACACGATGCAGTTTGGGAGGATGCGCATTGCCCATCGACAGGATGGTGGTCACCACCAGGGTGCCGGAATCGGAGCTGGTGATGAACCAGGTGGCAAGCAGGAAGGTGGTGAGGGCAGAGATGACCCAAGCCAGCGTCCCGCCATCTGCCAGCAGGTCGATGGTGCCGAACAGGGTACCGCCCAGGTTCCAGCTGTTGACCATATCCACCAAGCCCGCGGTTCCGACGCCGCCTTCGGCATTGAGTTCAAGGAACAACGCGCTGCCGCCGAACACCGAGATCCAGATGAAGGCCATCGAGGTTGGAACCAGCATGGCGCCGAACATGAACTCGCGGATGGTCCGCCCCTTGGAGATGCGGGCGATGAACATGCCGACGAAGGGCGCCCAGCTCAGCCACCAGCCCCAGTAGAAGATGGTCCAGCCCCCCTGCCAGGCGACGTCGCCCGGCGTGGAAGCGGTCCAGAACCCCATCGACAGGAACTGGGTCAGGTAGTCCCCGGTTGCATTGAGCAGGAAGCCGGCCAGCCATTGGGTGGGGCCTGCGAAGACAAAGAAGAGGATGAGGGCGATGGTCAGCACGACATTCCATTCCGACAGGATCTTGATACCCCTGCCAATGCCGGACACCGCCGACAGCGTCGCAATGACCGAGATGATGACGATCAGCGCGACCTGGGTGCCCACGCCCGGATCGATCCCGAACAGCACGTTCATGCCATGCGCCATCTGGGTCACTCCAAGCCCCATCGAGGTGGCGATGCCGAACACCGTGCCAAAGACTGCCAGCAGATCGACGGCGTGACCGGCCGGACCATAGATCCGCTGGCCAAGGACCGGATACAGCGCCGAGCGGAAGGTCAGCGGCAGCTTTTTACGAAAGGCAAAATAGCCGAGGGCCAGACCGGTCAGCGTATAGATCGCCCACCCATGCAGCCCCCAATGGAAGTTGGTCACCCGCACGGCGTCCGCCGCGCGCTGCACATCCATCTCGGTGTGGCCCGCCGCATCCGCGAAGGGGTTGTTGGGATACCCCCACCCCGCCGAATTGTCGAAGTAGAACAATGGTTCGGCAACGCCAAAGAACATGATGCCGATCGACACCGATGCGGAAAACAGCATGGCGAACCAGGAAAAACGGCTGAACTCCGGCTTGCTGTCGTCATCGCCGAGGCGGATCGACCCGAACCGGCTGAACATCAGGAACAGGCAGGCAGCCAGGATGACGATCACGGTGCTGATGTAATACCAGCTCAGCGCGCCTTCGATCCAGGCGCGAATGCCGCCATAGATGCGGCCTGCATAATCCACGTTCAGGATCGTGAACACGACAAAGGCAGCCACCATCGCCTTGGACGCGATGCTCATGCCGTTGTGAAGCCCTTTGAAAACCCCTTTGTCGGAGACCAGCTGGCCTCCCTGTCCTATTTTGTCGTCGCTCGCCATGGTTTCCTCCCTTTGACAATGACTGGGTGACCGGAGGCGCGACAGGCGCCTCCGGCAAGCAATTTTCTTCTGTTGGGATCAGTCCCGCTTTACCGCATCACGAAAGGGTCCGGGATGGGATCGTCGCTGGTGCGCAGCCAGACCGCTTTCAGCTTGGTGTAATCCAGCACCGCCTGAAGCCCGCCCTCGCGGCCGTGGCCGGACAGGCCGTGGCCGCCGAAGGGCGCAATCGGGCTTACCGCGCGGTAGGTGTTGACCCAGACGATGCCCGCCCGGATCTTGCGGATCATCCGGTGTGCGCGGGTCAGGTTCTGGGTGAACACGCCCGAGGCGAGGCCAAACGCGGTGTTGTTTGCGATCTCCACGGCCTCTGCCTCGGTCTCGAAGTCAACCACCGAGAGGACCGGGCCGAAAAACTCGTTCGACAGGCACGGCGCAGTCGGCGCATCGGAGCAATCCAGCACGGTGGGCGGAAAGAAGTAGCCCTGCCCCTCCGGCACAACGCCGCCCGTGACCAGCCTCGCGCCCGCCTGAAGCGAGGCCTCGATCAGCCGCACCGCGTGATCGCGCTGCCTCAACGTGCACAAAGGCCCCACCTCGGTGTCCATGTCCTGCGGCATGCCGATCACCACGGCCTCGGCCTTCTCCTTCAGCCGCTGGAGAAATTCCGCCTTGATCCCTTTCTGGATCACCAGCCGGGATCCCGCAACGCAACTTTGCCCGGTCGCGGCAAAGATGCCCGAGACCTGGGCATTCACGGCGCTTTCAAGATCGGCGTCGTCGAACACGATGAAGGGGGACTTACCCCCCAGCTCCAACGAGGTGGACGCGAGGTTCTCGGCCGAGTTGCGCACGATATGGCGCGCCGTCTCCGGCCCGCCGGTGAAGGCCACATGGGCGACCGATGCATGGCTGGTCAGCGCGGCACCGGCCTGCGGGCCGCCGGTGATGACGTTCAGCACGCCGGGCGGAAAGCCCGCCTGGTCAAAGATCCGGGCGAATTCCAGCATTGGCGCCGGGGCTTCCTCGGAGGCTTTCAGAACCACCGTGCAGCCTGCTGCCAGTGCCGGGGCGATCTTTACCGCGGACAGGAACAGCTGCGAGTTCCAGGGCACGATCGCGGCCACCACGCCCACCGGTTCGCGGCGCAGCCAGACTTCCATGTCCGGCTTGTCGATCGGCAGATGGGCGCCCTCGATCTTGTCGGCAAGGCCCGCGTAGTAGCGATAGTATTCCGCCACATAGGCAATCTGTGCCGAAGTCTCGCGGATGATCTTCCCGGTATCACGGGTTTCCAGTTCCGCCAGTCGCGGAGCGTTCTCCGCGACCAGGTCCGCCAGGCGCATCAGGAGCTTGCCGCGCTGGGTCGCCGTCATCTCGGCCCAGTCAGGGGAGAAGAACGCAGCCTCCGCCGCCGTTACCGCCCGGTCCACATCCGCCTCAGAGGCCGCGGGCATTTTTGCCCAGGGCGCGCCCGTGGCGGGGTCGCGACTGTCGAAGGTGGTGTCGGCATCCTCAAATGCGCCACCGATATACTGCTGGAAGGTCTGCATTCTCAGGCTCCCTTACTGAAACGCGGGCATCACGTGCGCAATGAAACGCTCGAGCGAGGCCTTCTTACGCTCGAAACTCATGCTGCTGTCGATCCAGAACGCATATTCATCGTAGCCGAGCGACTCGTATGTCTTCAGCCGTTCGATCACCGCTGCCGGTTCCCCGATCACCAGGTCCCGCTCCATCGCCTCGGGCGAGTAGAACGGATGCGCGGCGATCTCCTCGTCCGACAAGGGAGCAATGAGACCCTGCGAGATGTCCCGCTTGTTCATGAACCACGCGCCGAAGTAGTTGTAGAAGCGGTTCAGCTCCTCCGCGCCGCGTTTCACATCGGCGGCGCTGTCCGCGACATAGGTGTGCTGCAGCAGCATGATCTTGGGCCGCGGCACGTCGTTATGCTTTTCACAGGCCGCGTTGAACTTGCTCATCAGGTCGGCGATTTCCTCGTCGCCCTTCCACAGTGGTGTCACCTGAACGTTGCAGCCATTGGCCACCGCGAATTCATGGCTGTTCGGATCGCGCGCTGCGACCCAGATCGGCGGGCCGCCGTCCTGCAACGGCTTGGGCGAAGACGTGGTCTTGGGGAAGGAGTGGAACTCCCCCTCCTGCGCGTAATCGCCCTGCCACAGCCCCTGCAGTGCCGGGATCAGCTCCCGCATCCGCAGGCCCGCCTCCCAGGCGTCCATACCCGGCATCATGCGCTCGTATTCAAAGGAATACGCGCCACGGGCGATACCCAGATCCAGGCGACCGTCGGTGATGATGTCGGTCATCGCCGCCTCGCCCGCCAGCCGGATCGGATGCCAGAAGGGCGCAATCACCGTACCCGTGCCGAGGCGGACATTCTTGGTGTGTCGCGCCACATCGACGAGGTTCAGGAACGGGTTGGGCGCAATCGTGAAATTCATCCCGTGGTGTTCGCCGGTCCACACCGCGTGCATGCCGCCGTCATCGGCGATTTTGCAAAGCTGGATGAACTCGTCGTAGAGCTGTTTCTGATCCTGATCCGCAGAAATCCGCTCCATATGTGCAAAGAGAGAAAATTTCATGCCCGCGTGCTCCCTGTCCCCACGGGGCGCACTTGCCCGGTGGTCTGGTTTCCATAATACACCCCGAAATTGCCGATCCGGCTTTCGTTGGCGAACCGCTCCAGCATGGTGCAGACCGCCGCATCCGCGATGTCCATCAGCGTGGTCTGGCTGAGCTGGGTGAAGGTGCCCTTGGCCGGGGTGCCCCCGGCAGACTGACACAGAAACGAAATATGCTGATGTTCCCGCGCTTCGTCTTCGAACACCGAGTAGATGAACCCCGGCTCCGCTTCGACACCGGTTTCGGCAATCAGCCGGGCCAAGGCCGCGGAGGCTCCCTCCTTGCCGACCCGCGTTTCCGGCAGCGTCAGCTTGCCGAGGTCATTGCCCATCAGCAGCACCTTGCCCTCATGCTCGATGAGGGCAGAGACGATCAGCTTGGCACCCTGTGTCAGAGCCTCGGCTTCGGCCGCCGCCGTCACGTAGGCGCCGCGGGCATAGCCCAATCCCGGCGCGGGCGAGGTCTCGAAGGCCTCTACCTGCCCGATCAGGATCAAATGGTCGCCCGCTTCCACGCGTTTGTGCATGGAGCAGTCGAACCAGGCTGAAACGCCTTCGAATACTGGGCTGCCTTGCGGGCCTTTCTGCCATTGAACGACCGAGAAACGATCCTCGACCGGCCTTGCAAAGGTGTTGGAGACGTCCTTCTGGTCCTCTGCCAGCACGTTCACGGCAAAGCCGTCGGCCTGTTCGAACGCGGCATAGTTCCTGGAGGAATTGGCGAGGCACACCAACACCAGTGGCGGGTCCAGCGACACGGAGGTGAAGGAGTTGGCGGTGAAACCGATCGGATTTCCGTCGGGATCATGTGTCGTCACCACCGTAACGCCTGTCATGAAGGTGCCAAAGGCATTGCGCAGCGCGCGTGGATCGATGTTGCTCATGACAGCTCCTCCTCTGTGTTGAGCCAGGTCCGCAGGGCGGTGTTCACTTCCTCCGGTGCGGTCAGGTTCACCATGTGGCGGTGGCCTTCGATGACCACTGCCCGCCCGTGGGGCGCAGCATCCGCCATGGCCCGCGCCATTTCCGGCGTCGAGTTCGGGTCACCATCACCGGTCAGCGCCAGGAGCGGGCAGCGGATGTCGGAAAACCCGTCGGCATAGGTGCTGTCACCGCGCGCAAAGGCGGTATAGGCCGCAGCATAGCCCGCGAGGTTCACCCCCGACAGCCATTCAGCCACCTGCGCCCGGGCGGCCAGGTCGGCCTTGCCTTCTCCGAACCATCTGGCCAAGGGCGTCTCGAGGTCGAAGCCACCAGCCCGGATCAGGGCGGCGCGGGCCTCGACGGCCTCGCGCGCCGCAGGATCCCGGCGGAAGACCCCGTTCAGCAACGCCACGCGAGAGACGTGCGCGGGATGGCAGACGGTATATCCACCGGCGATGAGTGCCCCCATGGAATGGCCCGCCAGCGACACGGGCCCCAGATCCAGCTCCGTAAGCACGGCATGAAGCCAGGCCACGTAGTCCGGCAGCTCCGCGCCGTCCGGCAGCAGCCCGCTGCCGCCGTGTCCGGGCAAATCTAGCGCAATCACCCGATGGGTCTGCGACAGCTGCTCGACCTGCGGCGCCCAGGCCGCGGACTGCATGCCAACACCGTGAAGCAGCACCACAGGTGCCCCGTCACCGGCCGACTGGCAGGTGACGGGACCAAAGGGATCAGACAGCTGCAGGGTTGTCGACGTCATGGCCCAGCTCCTTGAGGTCCTGATAGCGATCGCCGATGCGGTGATGCGGCCGTCCACCTATGGACGCCCCCAGCGCGATCACGATCTCGTCCGGCCCGGGCGCATCCGCCACAGCGAGCTGGATGGTCAGGTAATGGCTGCGCCGCCCGCCGTCGTTCTTGTCCATCAACGGGATTTGCAAGGAAGCGTTGGCCGGGCCACGGGTGTTGGTGAAGGCAAGATAGGACTTCGCCCCCACCGCCTCGCGGAAGTGGTTGCCAAAGCGCAGCGTGTGGATCAGGGCGGAGGCGTGCTCGACCTCGCCATTGACGCCGACGATTGCAGATTTGCCGTAGCCTTCGACCTTGTCACCGCCACCTGCGGCCTCAAGGATCATTGCCGTCAGCTTCTCTCCCAGCCCGGGCGCGCAGTCATGGATTGCCGGGCGCAGGTCTTCGACAAACCCCTGCCCCGCCCAGGGGTTTTTGATCACCGCCACCGCGGCAATCATCTTTAGCGGCGTCTGAGCAGCTTTACCGCCCTCGATCAGGGTCTCTTCGACATGCAGCAACGTTTTGCGGATTTCGGCGGGCATGGCTGAGCCTTTCCTATCTGATTCCAGTTGCCGTCATATGGTATACCATAGGACTGCATGTCAACAGACACTTGCCTGAGGCCACGGCTGTTGGTATCGACACAGGCATGAGCAAACCCGCCCCCCAGCCCGTAATGACCCGGATCGACCAACCTCAGACGCTGCGCTGCATCGTGCAGGAGCGAATGCGCGAGGCGATCATTTCTGGCCAATTCGCCCCCGGCGAACGACTGGTCGAACGCGCCCTCTGCGACCAACTGGGCGTCAGCCGAACGGTGGTCCGCGAGACCATCCGCTACCTCGAGGCCGAGGGGCTGGTTGAAATCCTGACGGGCAAAGGGCCGATCGTCGCGCAGCTCAGCTGGGAGGACGCACGGCAGATCTATGATATCCGTCAGATGCTTGAGACCGCCGCCGCCACCGCCTGCGCCGAGAACATGACACCGCAGCTGGCAGAAGAACTGAAAGAGGCATTGACGGTACTGAAAGACGCGGTAGCGGCAGGCGCCCCCGGCCCAATGTTGCGCGCCTCTACCGACTTCTATCGCATCATCTTCGAGGGGGCTGGCCATCACGTCGCCTGGGAAATCGCCCAGCGCCTGAACGGTCGCATCAGCCGCCTGCGGGCGGTCACACTGTCGACCGCGGACCGGCCGAAACCCGGCCCCTCCCATATGGAAGAAATCTGCGAAGCCATCACCTCGGGCAACGCGGAAGCTGCCAAAAAGGCCGTCCACGACCATCTGACGGAAACAGCCGCCGTTGCCAAACGAGTTCTCACCCAAGAGAAAGCCTGAAAAGCCAATGCCCAAAGCCTACTGGATTGCCAATGTGACAGTCACTGACCCCGAGCGTTACCGGGGGTATCAGGCAATTGCCCCGGCGGCGTTTGCTGAATTCGGCGCGCGCTTTCTGGCAAGAGGTGAAGCGGACACCCTTGAAGGTCGCGCATGGCAGCGCAGAGTTGTCATCGAATTCGACAGTTTGGACCGCGCCCGCGCCTGCTACAACTCCGCGGCGTACCGGGCCGCGCGCGCCGAGCGTGCCGGTGCCTGCGAGGCGGACATCGCGATCATCGAGGCCCTGGACTAAGGCCAAGCCCCCGTCCCAGAGTCCGCAACGGTGCCCGCAGGCGTGGGCACGTCTGCCCCACGGCATGCGCCCGCGCCTGTTGACTTGGCCAGCGTGGTGGCTCTTGCGGGCCAGAGAATGCTGCCAAGGGCCGCGCCCGCCCTTCGGCAGGGCGGCGATTTGCTGCAAAGGCGGGCCCAGGCCTGCGGAGCCTCCGCCCCGCCATCGCTCAGCCAGCCAGCAAACAGGCCGCCTTGTGACCGTCTGAAAGGTCTCGCAGGGGGGGCACAGTCTTCCGGCAGGCGTCGGTGGCCAGCGCACAGCGTGGATAAAAGGCGCAGCCGGACGGTGGGTTCAGCGGACTGGGCGGTTCACCATTGTCGACGCATCTTGCACGCTTGGGCGCATGGATGTCCGGTATCGTATTGAGCAGAAGCTGCGAGTACGGGTGCAGAGGCTGGTTGAACAGGGATTCGACCGGGGCCATTTCGACGATGCGCCCCAGGTACATCACCGCAATCATGTCAGACATGTGCCGCACCACGCTCAGGTCGTGGCTGATGAACAGATAGGTGAGCCCCAGCTCCTGTTGCAGGCGCCGCATCAGGTTCAGGATCTGGGCCTGCACCGACACGTCCAGCGCCGAGGTCGGCTCGTCACAGACCAGCAGTTCCGGCTCACACGCCAGCGCGCGCGCGATCGAAATGCGCTGCCGCTGCCCGCCGGAGAATTCATGCGGAAACTTGCGTGCGTCATCCGCAGCAAGGCCCACGGTTTGCAGCAGTTCTTCCACGCGCGAGGTGGTTTCAGCCTCGTTGCGGCGCAACTTCATCTCGCGGATCGGCTCGGCGATGATGTCGCCGATGCGCCAGCGCGGGTTCAGACTGGAATGCGGGTCCTGAAAGATCATCTGCACCCGCACCGGACGGCCCTCGGCGCCGCGGCCAAAGCGGATGTCGCCACCGCTGGTGGCGTAAAGCCCGGTCACCAGCCGCGCCACGGTGGATTTGCCGCAGCCCGATTCGCCGACGATACTGAAACAGCTGCCGCGGGCGATGGTAAAGCTGACCTCGTTCACCGCATTGACCAGCAGCCGCGGCTTGCCCTCCAGCAGCCGGTTCAGCCAGGGCGCGGAGACGTCAAAGCGTTTCGACACCCGGTCGACGGTCAGGATTGGATCGTTGATCTGCATCATTCGGTGCCTCCGTCCTGGATGAAACAGGCCGCTTCGCTGCGCGCCGCCGGAACCAGCTGCGGCCGTTCGCGCAAGCAGCGCGGCCCGGCCTGTGGGCAGCGCGGGTGAAAGGCACAGCCCGAAGGGCGGGCATTCAGCCGCGGCATCGCGCCGTCGATCTGCGCCAGCGTACTGCTGCGCGCGTGCAGGCTGGGAATCGCGGCCATCAGCCCGCGGGTATAGGGGTGCTGCGGATCATGCAGCACGTCCTCAACGCGGCCGGTTTCCACCACCCGGCCCGAGTACATCACCGCCACCCGGTCGGCAGTCTCGGCGATCACGCCCATGTCGTGGGTCACCAGCATGATGCCGGTGCGGTGCTCGTCGCACAGGCGCCGCAGCAGCGTGGTGATCTGCGCCTGGATCGAGACATCCAGCGCCGTCGTGGGTTCATCGGCGATGATCAGCTGTGGCTCCGCCGCCAGCGCCAGCGCAATAACCACCCGCTGCCGCATGCCGCCGGAAAACTGGTGGGGGTACTGCTTCAGCCGCTCCTCCGGCGCCGGGATGCCAACCTCGCGCAGCAGGGTAACGGCTTTTTGCTGTGCCGCCTCGCGCGACATCGGCTTGTGCAGGCGGATGGTCTCGACCAGCTGCGCCCCGATGGAGAACAGCGGATTCAGCGCGGTCAGCGGATCCTGAAAGATCGCGCCCATTTCGCGACCGCGCACGCGGGTCAGCTCGTCTTCTGACAGCGTGTCGACCCGGCGGCCGCCGACGCGGATCTCGCCCTTGGCGATCCGGCCCGGCGCCTCCAGCAGACCCAGCACGGCAAGGCCGGTGATCGACTTGCCCGCGCCGGATTCGCCGACAACGCCGAGGATCTCCCCCGGAGAGATGCGGATCGAGACGTCGTCAATTGCGGTGAGCAGTCCGCGGCGGGTCGGAAACTCCACGGACAGGCTGTCGACCTCCAGTGCTGGCGCCCCTTCGGGCACGGGCTGGCTGCCTGGGTCCTGCGGTGCAGGTGCTTGCCTCAGCATCATCTCTTTATCCTTCACGTCTGGGGCCGCGTCAGCGGCGGGTATGTCGGGGGGAAGATCTCGGCCAGCGGCGGATGGCCAACCGTCCGGTCCGGGTATTTGGCCAGCAGCCCCTCGAACTGCGCCTGCGCGCGCAGGCGGGCGGCAGCCATGTCGATGCCCGCAACTTCGCCGTCGCGCATCGACAGGCGGCCATCGACGATGGTGGCCCTGGTGACCCGGCCCGTGGCACCCAGGATCAGGGTCTGCACTGGGTCGATGGTCGGCGCCATGGCAGTGTCGGAGAGGTCAAAGACGGCGATATCCGCCCTCCCCCCGGACCGAAGCACGCCAATGTCGTCGCGCCCCAGCGCCGCCGCACCGCTCAGGGTGGCGGCATCGAACATCTCAGCCGAGGTGATGGAAGTCAGATCGCCCTCCACCATGCGGCACATCATCATGCCCACCGCCATGTTCAGCACCATGTCCGGCGGCGCGGTGTCGGTGCCCATGGCAATGCCGATGCCCTTGTCGCGCAACCGCCGAAAGGAGCGCAGCGCACCGCCATGCCGGGCCGCGACCAGCGGGCAATGCACCACGCTGACGCCATGGCTGGCATAAAGATCAAGATCCGCGTCATCGGCCACCGTGGCATGCGGCGCCAGCAGGCGGGCATTCAGCAGGCCATGGCTGTTCAGCCATTGCGGCGCGCTCATGCCGTGCAACTGCTGTACGGTATCGCGCTCCATCTGGCCCTGGGCCATATGCAGGCGCACCGGACAGTTCAGCTCCTCCGCCGCGGCCATGGTGCGGCGCAAAAGCTCTGCGGTGCAGGTCTCCACCCGGTCCGGCGCCAGCAACGGCGAGATCAAATCGTGCCCCTGCCACTGGGCGGCAAAGCCGAGCGCCGCATCCAGTCCCGCCAGACCGCGCGCCTCGTCGAACTCGGCCACCAAGCGGCCATCGGCCTCGGCCACCATGCCGCCGCTGCGGTAAGCAGGACCCAGCCAGACGCGCAGGCCCAGTTCCTCTGCCGCCTCGGCAGCGGCGGTGAACTCCTCCACCGTCTCGCCCCATTCGCGGTAGAAAAGCGAGGCAATGGGTGCCGCGGTGGTGATCCCGTTTTGCAGCAGCTGGCCAAAGGCAAAGCGCTTCTGAAAGGCCAGTTCTTCAGGGCTGTACATCTCATAGGGTCCGCGCTCGACGTAAGAGCGCGGCCAGACGCGGCCCTTCTTGTCGCCGGGCCAGTTGTCATGCGCCAGCAGCGTCGTGTCGAGGTCGGACAGCGCATCAAGATCCACAAAGCCCGGTGCAATCAGCGCCTGCCCCATGTCGTAGCGGGCCGCGACCTCACCCTCGAACGGCAGGCCCACGTGGATGACACGGCCGCCTTCGACCACCACCTCACCATCCGGCACCAGATGGCGACCGGATGGTGTATCGGCGATCACCCAGGCCGCACGCAGCGCCCAGCGCCCCGGAGGGCGGGCCCCCAGCGGCAGGTCAGCAAAGCGGCTCATGGGGCCTCCATCACGGTCTTGCCACCGCGTGCCGTGACATTGCCGCCCTTGACCACCAGCTGGCGCGGTGCGTGGGTGACCACCGCCTGCACGACAGTTTCGCCCTGCACCAGCACCACATCACCCGGTGCCCCGACCTCCAGCGCGCGGCGCGGTTTCCCCATCGCCTCGGCACCGCCGCCCGCGCAGATATCCAGCGCGGTCTTCACCTCGCTGTCCATGCGCAGGTTGTTGCGCAGGCCGATGAACTTGGCGCGCTCCAGCATGTCGCCGTTGCCATATGGCCCCCAGGTGTCCTGAATACCGTCATTGCCGGCACCAATGCGGATGCCATGCGCCATCAGCTGCTTGACCATCGGCGCGGGCGAGGACGCCGGCGCGGTGGTCATGATCCGCACGTCCAGCGCCGCCAGCCGCTCCAGCATCGCCTCGACCCGCTGAAAGTCGTTCATGCCCAGACAGAAGGCATGGGAAATGGTGACCAGCCCCGTCATGCCCAAGGCCTCGGCGCGGGTCAGGATCTCCTCCATCGAGAACATGCCCATCTCACCGCGTTCATGCAGGTGGATGTCGACGCCCTTGCCGTGTTTTTCCGCCAGCCCGAAGACCACGTCGAGATGCCCCTTGGGATCACGGTCCACGCCGCAGGGGTCCAGCCCGCCGACCAGATCGGCCCCCATCGCCAGCGCCTGATCCATCAGCTCGGCGGTGCCCTCGCGGATCATCAGGCCCGACTGCGGGAAAGCCACGGTTTCGATCTCAACCACCTCGGCCAGTTTGTCAGCAGTTTCCATCACGCCTTCCAGCGCGCGCAGCCCGCCGTCGGTATCGATGTCCACATGGCTGCGGATCAGCGTCGCACCATAGGCGGCGGTTTGCAGCGCATGGCGCATCGATTGCACATGCGGATCCACCCCCAGCCGCGCCTTCATCGCGCGCTCGTTGTCGATCATCGCCATCAGGTTGCCGCCGCCGACATCGTTCTTGTACCACGGCCAGCCAATCAGCGACTTGTCGAGGTGGGTGTGAGCATCCACCAGCCCGGGAATGGCGATCACACCCGCGGCGTCTTCGGTAGCCACGCCGGGGGCGTCCAGCCCCGGCGCGATTTCGGCGATCCGGCCATCGCGGATCAGGATGTCGGCGCTTTCGCCATCCCCGATGCGGGCGTGTTTGATCAGAAGCGAAGTCATCAAAGTCGTCCTTTAGCGAAGTTTCGGGTTGAGGGCGTCGCGCAGCCAGTCGCCCAGCATGTTCACGGCCACCACCAGGATACACAGCTGCACCGAGGGGAAGAGCACGATCCACCAGGAGCCGGAGAACAGATACTGATTGCCGACCCGGATCAGCGTCCCCAGAGAGGGCTGGTTCGGCGGCATGCCGACGCCAAGGAAGGACAGCGTCGCCTCAATCAGGATGGCCAGGCCGAAGTTCAGCGTTGCCGCCACGAACACCGGCGTCAGCGTATTGGGCAGGATATGTTTCAGCATCAGCCGCCGACCGGGGGTGCCCACCAGCCGCGAGGCCTGCACATATTCCTTGCGCCGCTCCACCATTGTCTGGGCCCGCACGACGCGGGCGTATTGCACCCAGGAGTACAGCGCGATGGCCAGCACCAGCACCGCGGCGATGCCTGCCTCGCGCAGCTCCGGCGGCAGCAACGCCTGTGCAACCGAGCTGACCAGGATTGCCGCAAGGATGATCGGGATCGACAGCAGGACATCACCGATGCGCATCAGCACGTTGTCGATCCAGCCGCCATAGTAGCCAGCGGCCAGCCCGGCCAGCAGGCCGATTGCCAGCGACACCGCAACCGAGGCGATGCCGATGAAAATCGAGATCCGCGTGCCATAGAGAATGCCTGACAGGATATCGCGCCCCTGCACGTCAGTGCCTAGAACAAAGGGCATCTGCCCACCCTGCATCCACACTGGCGGCAGCTCTGCGTTCCAAAGCTCCAGTGCGGCGAGATCATAGGGGTTCTGCGGCGCCAGCACCGGCGCTAGGAAGGCGGTGACGGTGACAAAGGCCAGCACCGCCGCCGCGCCCACCGCGGATTTCGAGCTCTTGAAGCTCCACCACAGGTCGCTGTCGGCGATCCGGGCCAGGCGGGCGGCAAGGGGCGCGCGGGTGGTTTCGGGTTGGGTTCGGGTATCGGTCATTTGTCAGCTCCGCGCAGGCGGGGGTCGATCACCGCATAGGTGATATCGACCAGGGCATTGAGGGTGACGAAGATCAGCGCGACGATGCAGAGGTATCCCGCCATGATCGGCACATCGACAAAGGTCACCGCCTGGATGAACAGCAAGCCCATGCCGGGCCATTGGAACACCGTCTCGGTCACCAGCGCAAAGGCGATCAGCCCGCCGATCTGCATGGCGGTCATGGTGACCACCGGCATCAGGCAGTTGCGCAGCGCGTGGCGAAAATGGATGGTGCGCGCCGGAATGCCGCGGGCGCGGGCGAACTTGATGAAATCGGTGCGCAGCACCTCCAGCATCTCGGCCCGCACCAGCCGCATCACCAGGGTGATCTGGAACAGCGACAGCGACAGGGCCGGCAAGATGATCGACAGCCGCCCCGACGGGGTCAGCAGACCGGTCGACCACCAGCCGAGGTCCACCGTCTCGCCGCGCCCGAAGGCGGGGAGCCAGCCGAGCCAGACCGAGAAGATCAGGATCAGCCCGATACCCACCACGAAGCTGGGCAGCGATATGCCGATGATCGAGGTGAACTGCAGCGTTTCCGCGTACCAGCGCTGGCGGTGGATCGCGGTGATCACCCCCAGCGGGATGCCGACAACCAGCGAGATCAGAGTCGCCACGATCACCAGCTCAAAGGTCGCGGGGAAGCGCTCGGCGATCATCGCCAGAACGTCCTGCTGGTTGCGGAAGGAAATGCCGAAATCTCCCTGAGCCGCGTTTTTGACAAAGGTGGTGAACTGAACGATGAACGGATCATCCAGCCCCAGCTTGGCGCGCAGCGCATCCCGCTGGGCCTGGGTCGCCTGCTCGTTCAGCATCAGCTCGACCGGATCGCCGACAAAGCGAAAGATTATGAAGGCGATGAAACTGACGGAGAGCATCACGAAGATCGCATTCGCCGTCCGCTTGATCAGAAAAGCCAGCATCGGTGCCTCTCCCCTGTTGTGTTGAAAAGCAGGGCAGCCCCCGGCAGGCGCTGCCCCAGTGGGGGATTATCGGGTCACGAACCACATGCGCGGCTTGTTGTCCGGGAACTGCGGGAAGTCCTCGAAGTCCGCCGACACCGCCCAGGCCATCGGCTGCTGGTGCAGGGGCATCATCACGATTTCTTCCTTGGCAATGCGCAGGGCCTCGGTTTCCATCGACAGGCGCTTTTCGCGGTCCAGCTCGACCGAGGCGGCCTGGGTCAGCTTGTCGATCTCCGGGTAGGACCAGTTGCCCCAGTTGAACACGCCGGAGTTGCCCTCCTTGCTGTGCAGCATCTGCACAAGGATCGAATAGGTATCCAGCATCGGCAGCGTCGCCCAGCCGATGGTGTAGACATCCGCCTTGCCGCCCGCGCGCTTGGGAGTCTGCTTGGCGGTGGGGCCAATGTCCAGACGGGGGCTCAGCCCGATCCGCGACCACATGGAGGCGATCGCCTGGCAGAACTGCTCCTCGTTCACGTAGCTTTCATTGGTGCAGACGAAGTCGAACTCGAAACCGTCTTCATACCCGGCCTCGGCCAGCAGCGCCCTGGCCTTGTCGGGATCGGCCGCCACCACGCTGTCCAGCGCTTCGGAATAGCCGGGAATCGAGGGGGCAACGAGCGTGCCGGCATTGCGGGACTTGCCGCGCATGACGCGGGACTGGATCAGATCCATGTCCACCGCCAGCTGCATCGCCTGGCGCACGCGCAGATCGTTCAACGGGTTTTCACCACCCGCCACCAGCTCATCCCGGCGGTTGAAGCCCAGCATCACGGTGCGCAGGTCGGTGCGCTCCAGCACCTTCAGGTTGGGCGCCGCCGACAGGCGCGGCAAATCCTGCACCGGGGCGCTGTCGACAAAATCAACTTCGCCGGACAGCAGGGCTGCGACACGGGTCGCGGCGGAAGTGACCGGCTGGAATTCGATCCGGGTCAGATTGTGCTGAGGTTCATCCCACCAGCCCTCATTCACGGTCAGCACCGTCTGTGCTTCGGGGGTACGGCTTTCGAGCACAAACGGGCCAGTGCCGTTGGTGTTGAAGGTGGCATAACCCTCGACCCCGGCGCTGACATCGGTCGGCATTTCGGCGTTGTTCTCGACCAGCCAGTCCTTGTCGAAGATATGGATATTGGTCAGATCGTTCAGCAGCAGCGGATAGGCGCCGGTCAGTTCGATATCAATGGTGTGATCGTCGACCACGGTGGCGCTCTTGTAGGCCGGCAGGTTCCCCTTGAGCGGCGAGCTTTCGTCGCTGACGCGGGTCAGCGAGGCCAGCACGTCCTCGGCCGTGAAGTCGCTGCCGTTGTGGAATTTCACCCCCTTGCGCAGGCTGAACCGCCAAGTGGTGGGGGAGATGATCTCCCAGCTTTCCGCCAGCGCCGGCTCGATCTGCAGATCGCGGTCAAACCGCACCAGCCCTTCGTAGATGTGGTTGAGGAAATTGATCGTGTAGCTGTCGCCGTAGGAATAGGGGTCGAGCGAGACGATGTCGCGCGGCGCGCCCCAGCGCACGGTTTCCGCGGACGCCGTCGAAGCCAGCGTCGCCGCCGCCATGCCGCCCAGAAGCGCGACCTTCAGTCCAGTTTTCGAGATCATTCTGTTGTCTCCCTGTTGTGAATACAAATTTCGTTTCTTTTGCATCCATTTCAAATGCGGCCTTCTCTGTGCCTTTTTGCGGTTCCCGCAGTACCCGGATCGAGCCGGGTGTTGACGTGAGGTTATGGACCCGACCACCATCTGTCTACAAAAATGTTTGCAGATTGTATTCAATGATTGTATCCAACACAAAGCAACCGAAAGCTGCTAGTTTCGCCGAGCCATCAGGCCTCCGTCTGAAAAAGCTTAAATTTCAAGCATGAGAGCACAGTAAATGTACAAATCATCGACCCGCAGCTTTCCAGTTTACGACTCCCTGCGCCAAGCCATCATCGAGCAAGCCCTGAAGCCCGGCGTGAAGCTTCCGGAAGATTCGATCGGCGAGACTTTTGGCGTCAGCCGCACGACCGTACGCAATGCACTGGTACGCCTCGACGCCGAAGGCCTGGTGGACCTGCAGCCGAATCGCGGCGCCTCGGTCGCCGAGCCGACCATCGAAGAAGCCTATGACATCTTCGAAATGCGCCAGTGCCTGGAACGCGAGGTGATACAGCGGCTGTGCAAGATGGATCCCAAGCCGATCATCAAGGCGCTGAAGGCACATCTGAAGGAAGAAGAGAAATACCTCGGCAAGGATCACACCCGCTCGATCCGGCTGGCCGGCGAATTTCACATCCTGCTGGCAGAGCTGACCGGCTCCAAGATCCTGGCCAATTACGTCAATGAAATCGTCTCGCGCTGCTCGCTGATCCTGGCGCGGTTCGCGCAAGTCCACTCTGCCGAATGCGGCGTCGAGGAACATGCCGAACTGATTGCTGCCCTGGCCGAGGGCGACGCCGAACGCGCCAGCGCCTGCATGCACAGCCACCTGCACGGGGTGCAAGACCGCGCCCTGCTCAACCCCGAAGACGCCGAGCCCGACAACGTGGCGCAGATCCTGTCACGCTACCGGCCGGCCAAGACAAAACCATAGACACCGGGAGACCCGCCATGACCGACGACACCCAGCCCGCAACCGGGCAGACGCGTTTCGACTTCGCCAAACTGACGCCGCGCGAACGCTACAAGCTGCTGATCGGTGCCGTGGTGCCGCGGCCGATCGCCTGGGTGACCACGGTCAACGAGGCGGGCATCGCCAACGCCGCTCCCTACAGTTTCTTCAACTGCCTGTCCTCGGACCCCGCCATCCTGGCCATCGGGGTCGAAAACCATGCCGACATGCGGTTCAAGGATACCGCCCACAACATCCGGGTGACGGAAGAATTCACCGTCAATATCGTCGCCCACGCCAACCTGCACGCGATGAATGCCACGGCGGTGCCCTTTGGCCCCGAGGTCGACGAGATCGCCGAAGCCGGGCTGACGATGTTGCCGGGGGAGTTCGTGTCCTGCCCCCAGATCGCCGAGGCTCCGGTGCGGTTCGAATGCCGCCGCCACACCACGCTGAACATCGGCAAATCGCGCGAAATCATCCTGGGCGAGGTGCTGGCGATGCACAGCCATCCGGGACTGGTGAACGACCGCCATCATGTCGACCCGGCGGCGTTGGACGCGCTGGGGCGGATGGGCGGCCACGGCTATTGCCGCTCGAACCAGACGTTTGATCTGCCCACCATGTCGCTGGAGGAATGGACCGCCTTCACCAGCCGCCAAGCCGAAAGCCTGCGCGGATGAAGCTGTGTTTCGTCAACCCGAACTCCACCACCGAGATGACCCGCCGCATGGTCGAACAGGCCCGCGACCTTGCGCCGCGCGGCCTGTCCATCATCGGCGCCACCAACACCGCCGGGCCGCCCTCGATCCAGGGCCAGGCCGACGGCGATGCTGCGGAACCCGGCACGCTGTCGCTGCTGGCGGCGGGCGGCTTTGATCTTGCCGTGATTGGCTGCTTCGATGATACCGGCCTGCCGGTCGCCCGCACGCGCTGCGCGATTCCGATAGTGGGGCTGGGCGAGGCCAGTTTCCAGCGTGGCCACGACCAGGCCGAGCCTTTCATCGTTCTGACCACATCCGAATTGTCGGTTCCGGTCCTTGAGGCAAACATCGCCAGCTACGGGCTGCACCGTCATTGCATCGGCATTTTTGCCTCCGGTGTGCCGGTGCTGGATTTCGAACATGACAGGGCGAACGCGAGGGATCGGCTGGTCTCTGAGGCCAGGCGGCTTTGCACCGAGCACGGGCAAACCCGCACGCTTGTGCTTGGATGCGCCGGCATGGGCGGCTTGGCCGCAGAGCTGACGGAGGCGTTGGGCCTAACCGTTATCGACCCCATCGAAGCAGCGCTGCTTGTTGCGTGCCAACGGTTGCAACGCACCCGTGAACACAGCCACTGAAGGCGCGCTGCGGGCACCCTGCCCCTTTGAAAAGCGCGATAATAGGGGGCTGGCGGCCGCCGTCCGCTCTCGCAGGCACATGCAAAAGCTGATCCACGGGGCGTTGGGGGCGCTGGTTTCCCAACCTGCCGCCCACTAGCCGCTGACGCTGTAGCTTTCAGGACCGCCGTCGACGGTTCTCTTGGATGGGGTGACCCCGCCCGGGGTGTGCATCAACGTCGCAATAAACAGCCCCGCGCCGATGGCGAGAACACAGGCCGCGCCCGCCAGCCGGGCCTGGCGTTCAAACCGATCGGGCGGCTTGTCATCTGTCGCCAGACGGTGCGCCGCCCAGTTTCGCGCCCACAGGGCGCTTACACCGATGGCCGACATCGCCACCGCCATGCCAGCGGAGATCGCGAGCACCATCACGATTGCGGGACCGACCAGATCGTTGGCGAGACCAAACAGCATCACCAGTAGCGCGCCGGTACAGGGCACCGCACCGATGGCGACGGCCACCCAGTTACCCCCTCTCGGCGGCGCGCAGGCAGCACAGCCGACATGGTCATGCGCCGGATGATGGTGGTGCCCCGATGATCCAGCGGCGCGCCACGCCGCAATTGCCTGCCACAACATGGCGGTGCCAATGGCCATGATCAGCGCATAACTGCCCAGCCGGATCGCACGGGTATCGGACGGCGCGCTGCCCGTGGCCTGACGCCAGGCAACGTCAATCAGCGTGACCACCACAACGGCCGAGAGGACATGGAAGACCGCAATTCGGACTCCCATGCCGATACCAAGCTTCAGACTGCCTCCGGTTCCGACAAAATAGGAGATCACAACAGTCTTGCCGTGCCCCGGCCCCAGCGTGTGCAGCACCCCATAGGCAAAGGAAAGCAGGACCGCGATCAGCATTGCACGCACTGAGCCCCCTTCCTGAAGGGTCGACATGCCCGAGGTGAACCACTGGTTGCTGCGAAGCTGAATTTGACTGAGCAGCGGCAGGTCAGACACCGACGCCGCAGAGATTGCACCGGGCACCCCGGCCAGTTCGACCTGCACGAGGGCGTAGGATGCCGGAATTTTGCGGCTGCCATCCACCAGAAACAGACTGTGCGCCGCAGGTTCATAACGCAGAGTGCCGGACAGCCGCACCGGCTCGAACCACTGGTCGAGCCGCAGGCCGTCCGGGTACGAGACATGCACAACTTGATTGGGCGGCGGAGGCGGTGTGTGGATACAGGCACCGACCCAGGGCACCAGCAGAAACTCCACGGCCCGCTCACCCTGCCATTTCAGCGGCAACGCATAGCCATCGAGCAGCACCGCCCGGTCCACAACGGCGGAGGCCACTCCCGTCGCCTCCTGCCGGCGCCGGTCCATGACAACGAGACGCTGTCGCAGCAAGTCATCCGCATCCAGCCCGGCAGCTTGCAGCCTCCAGAGCGCACCAGCCTCCGCCGCCTGCAACGCTGGCGGCACCTTGCCGCTTTTACGCGCCTCGCGGGCGCGCAGCACGTCGCGCAGGTCCGACTTGTGCTCGTATGACATGTCCTCGAACGGGTCGTCGTATGCGGCCACGGGTGGCGCCAGCATATCCCAGGTTACCAGATCGAAGTCGGCGGCGCGCCCCGCAGCTGGCGACAGGGCGACAAGCAGAGCGACAGCGGCGGCCAGAGCGACGGCCACGATACGGCATTGCACACGATCCACTCCACCGGCGCCATGCGAAGACGCCGAAGCCGCGATGTTCGCCTCGCCCCCGCGTGCACGGCTAGACATCAGCGAACTCTGGAAATTTGGTCCGCCGGATCCCCCGGAAAGGCATCAGATCTTCCTCCGCCTACTGACCCAACGCGTTTTTGTAGATCACGCCGTCTTTCATGATCAGATCGAAGTTCGCATCCGGGTCCGCCACCAGATTGATATCCTGCAGCGGGTTGCCATCCACGAGAATGAGGTCGGCATAGGCGCCCTCAGTGATCACCCCGAGCGGGCCCTGCTGATAGGGATGGCGCGGACCGGCTTCGGCCAGCAGCTCGGCGTTGATAGAGGTCGCCATGCGCAGCACCTCATAGGGGCTGTACCACTGTTGCAGCTTGGCGAGGAAGGCCCCCTGGCGTTCGGCCAGCGCCGGATCAAACAGGATGTCGGTGCCAAACGCGACCTTCACGCCAACTTCCTTGGCCAGCGTATAGGCCCTGTCCGTGCCGTCGGTGACTTCGATCCATTTTGCCTGGCTTACGGGATCATTGAAGCTGAAGCCGTCTTCATCGTCTAGAAGCGGCTGGATCGACAGCCAGACATCGTTGTCGCGCATCATCTCCATCGTTTCGCGGCTCATCAGGAAGCCGTGTTCGATGGATTTCACACCGGCCTCGATTGCGATCTGCGCCGCGTCATCCGTGAAGATATGCGAGGCAACATAGGTGTTGTACGTGTCAGCGACCTCGACAAAGGCTTCAATCTCGGCCTTCGTATACTGGCGCACGTCCAGCGGGTCATAGACTGAAGAGACCCCGCCTCCGCCCGATATCTTCAGCTGGGTGGCCCCCATGCGCATTACCTCACGCGCCCGCAAGGTCACCTCCGGCACGCCATCGGCCATCGCCATCAGGCCGACGTTGTACCAATACCACTGGGAATCGGCAGGATTGCTGGGCACGTCCTGATAGGGACGGTAATCGAAATGCCCGCCGGTTTGCCCGATCGGCGGCCCCGAGGGCAGAATGCGCGGGCCCGGAATTTCGCCTGCGTCGATCATCTTCTTGGTCGAAAAGGGATTTCCGCCGACGTCCCGCACGGTCGTGAAGCCGCGCATCAGCGTCCCCTCAGACCCTTTGGCGCCCCGGATTGCGACCTCCAGTATATCGCCCGTCACCACTGTTGCCTGAGCCGCACAGCAGTAAGAGGTGTGCCAATGCACGTCGATCAGACCGGGGATCAAGGTACGCCCGCCGCCGTCAATCACGGTGCCGCCCGCCGCATCCACCGGTTCGGTCGACACCGCGGTTATCAGGTTATCGGTGACCACGACGTTGGCATTTTCGATCAGCTGTTCGCTGGTTCCATCGAACACGTTTACATTGGCGATCAAGGTGACCTTCGGCGCGTCGTCCTGAGCATTTGCAGGCACCGAAGCCACCAACGCAAGCATGGCACCGGTCGCGAAGCATCTCATATGCATAAAAAAATCCTCTGATGGGTGACCCTGCCTCGAACAGCGCGGCCGAATGATGAAAGCTTAGCAAGCTGGCAGCACTCGCGTTAAGGGGAAAAACAACGTCTCCATTGCAAGGAGCCGCGCAACGCCTGCCCTGGCTCCATGCGGGAATTAATCATTCGCTGAAGGAACCGAACGATCGGCGCGTGCCTGCATCAGACCGGAAATGCTCAACCCCCGCAAAGATTTGTCATGCCGAACTCGCCCAGGCACCTTTGCGGAGGTTTGTGAAACCGCGTGCCGCCTATGACGGCGACAGCTGTTTAGGTCTGCGCCATCACGTCCCGAACGGCACGGACCAACCAGCCGATGTCCCTGGTGCCGAGTCGCGCGACATTGACCCGACCGCCTTTGACAACATGAATGCCATGCTCGCGTGTCAGCGCGGCTTCCTGAGGGCCAGTCAGTGGCAGCAGCGAGAACATCCCCTGTTGCCGGGCCAGATACGCAAGGTCCTGCGTGCCGAATGTGTCACATTCCTCACGCGCTATCTCCACACGGACTTGGGCCACGCGCCGCCGCATGAGGTCCAATTCCTGCAACCAGAGCGCCTTCAACTCCTGATCCTGCAGGATCGTGCGCACCACCGACGGGCCATGATCCGGCGCATGTGAAGCCCCTGATCGCACGATGGCCGATACGGCCCTGTGCAGGCCGCCGCGATCCGCCTTGCGGGTTTTCACGAACAGGGCCCCGGCGCGATCGCGGTAAATCCCGAATGACTTGGAGAGCGTGATACAGACAATGCACTCGGGAAAACGTGCGGCGATCTGGCGGGCCATGGCGCAGTCGGCTTCAAAACTGCGGGCAAAACCAAGGTAGGCCAGATCGATCCACGGCACGATGCCCCGCGCCTCCAGAACCTCAAGCAAAGCGGTGAACTGTTCGGCCGTCATGTCCGCGCCTGTCGGGTTGTGGCACATCCCTTGCAGGAGGAAGACGTCACCGGGGCTGACGGCGCCCAACCCGTCGAGCATCTGTTCAAACGTGACCTCGCACCGGATCGGATCGTAGTAGGGAACCTGGCCGAACTTAGCCCCCGCAGCCATCAGGATCGGGACGTAATTGCCATAGGTCGGCGTTTGCAGCCAAACCTTCGGTGGATCCGGCATTTGCGACAGAAGCTCCGCCATGACCCGCAGCGCCACCGCTCCGCCTGCCGTTTGCGCCGCGACCCAGTCACCCCTCCAGCTGGCTCCCAGCACCTCCTGCCCCAAGGCCTCGCAATACTCGGCGTCGCCGGTCAGGGCGAGGTAGGATTTGGTTGTCTGCGTCTCCACCAATCGCTGCTCTGCAGCCTTCACCGCGCGCAGAACCGGTGTCTGCCCCTGCGCATCCTGATAGATCCCGACGGTCAGGTTCAGCTTGTCGCGGCGCGGGTCCTGCGCAAAGTCGTCCGCGCCGATCATGATTGGGTCGACGGGGTAGTCCCCTACTCTCTCGAACATTTTCACCCCTTTTGTGGTGGAGGGTCTGTTTCCGCGGCAAGCGGCGATGCGGTCACGAAGATCGACGCGAACGCACCCTGCACTCAGAAACTTGTGATGACGGTGGCGCCGACGGACCGGAAGTTATCCATGTTCATCAGCGCCGCGGGTGCATCCGCAAGACTGATCTGATCGCCCACCAGCCGCGCCGGATCCAGTTTGCCACTGGCCACCATGTCCAGCATCGCGCCATACCGGTGCGCCTGCATACCGTGTGAGCCAAGCAATTCGATCTCCTGCCCGACGATCTTGGGCATCGGAATCGCGGGGGACGCATGTTCGCCCAGCATCAGGCCAACCTGGATGTGTTTTCCCCGCGGTCGCAGGCACAGGATGGAGTTGGTCATGGTCACCGGATGCCCCAGCGCATCCAGCGAGACATGCGCGCCGCCTCTCGTGATTTCCCTGATCGCTCCGGCCACGTCGGCCTCGCCGCCGTTGACGATTGCCTCGGCCCCCAGGTCTCGCGCCAGATCCAGCTTGGCCGGGTCGAGATCGATGCCGATCACATTGGCCCCGACCGCTGCCGCGATCATCACGGCCGACAGCCCGACCCCGCCGCAGCCATGCACGGCCACCCATTGTCCGGCGCTCACCTTACCCTGATCGATCACCGCACGAAACGCCGTCGCAAAGCGGCAGCCAAGACTGGCCGCGGTCGCGAAATCCATGCTTTCGGGGAGCGACACCAGGTTCAGGTCGGCCTGATGGATGCCGACGTATTCCGCGAAGGAGCCCCAATGGGTGAATCCGGGCTGCTCTTGGTGCAGGCACACCTGTTGCTGGCCCGCGTGGCATTCCGAACAGCTGCCGCAGCCGCAAATAAAGGGCACGGTGACCTTGTCGCCGACCTTCCAATTGGCAACATCCTTGCCAACCGCAGCCACCACACCCGCCAGTTCGTGACCGGGAACATGCGGCAGGTCGATATCGCTGTCATGCCCCATCCACCCATGCCAGTCGCTGCGGCACACGCCTGTGGCCGCGACCTTCAGAACCACGCCATTCGGCGCCGGGGTCGGGTCAGCCACCGTGACCAGTTTTGGGGGTTCCTGGAACTTCTCAAACAGGACAGCTTTCATCGTGATGGGTTTCCGTTTCTGCATTCGCCTTGGGCCAAGAATAACGCCCGGCGCGGAAACAGCTTTGCCAAACTTGCGGCAATCACGCTAATTTGGAGCAGACTCTTTCCAAATTTACGCCACCGACAAAGGATTCTGCCCTTGATCGATTTGGACGCGACGAACGCGAAAATCCTGACCTTGCTGCAAAGCGACGGTCGCATGACGAACACGAAACTGTCCGAGAAGCTCGGCATGAGCGAAACCCCCTGCTGGCGCCGCCTAAAGCGGCTCGAGGAGGAGGGCATTATCGAAGGCTACCAGGCCAATCTGAACCGCCGCAAGCTGGGGCTCGGGGTCATGGCCTTTGTTCAGCTGCGCTGCTCTGAGCACGATCAGGCCGCAACCGCGGAATTTCAACGGATCATCGAA
The DNA here is from genome assembly GCF_041224635.1 of Leisingera sp. XS_AS12. Lineage (NCBI taxonomy): Bacteria > Pseudomonadati > Pseudomonadota > Alphaproteobacteria > Rhodobacterales > Roseobacteraceae > Leisingera > Leisingera sp. XS_AS12. The sequence goes on along the minus strand of NZ_JBGFGM010000050.1, from coordinate 16,397 downwards.
ACCACCCCGAACATTCTGGCCTGCCACAATACCACCGGAGCCGACGACTTCCTGCTTGTCGTCGTGGCTCGGGATCTGGATGACTACAGCAGCTTCGTCGACAGTACCCTGCGCCGTCTGCCGGGGGTGACCAGCATTCGCTCGAACCTGTCGCTGAAAGAGATGAAGGCCTCAAACAAGCTACCGGTAATGTAACCGGCCGCGACCCAGCCACGCCCATTGAACAGGCTTCACTGGCCCCCTAAACAACAGAAACGCCCCGCATCATTCGGCAGGGCGTTCCTGGGCGTTCGGGGATTTGATCGCGACGGCAGGCGCGCGCGTCAGGTCCGGCGCGCGATCGCCTTTCGACGGGTTCCCACCGATGTCAGTTGCCGTCGGGCACCTCGATGTCGAACACCACCGAAACATTGTGGCTGAAACTCAGCTCGCCCGCCTCGATCGGCATCGCGTCGCTGCGGGCCATCTCCATCGCCATCATCGGCCGCGGGCCACCGCCACCGCCGTGCTCCGAGATGGACCGGACCGGACCCAGCTCCATGCCCGCCGCCTCGGCAAGCTGCGCAGCCTTGCGGATTGCATCCTTGACCGCCTCTCCGCGGATCTTGTCAGCAACAGCCGCCGGATCCTCGACCCCGAAGGTCAACCCCTGGAAGTTATTGGCTCCGGCTGCCAAGACCGCATCCATAACCGACCCCAGTCGATCCAGGTCGCGCACCCGCAACATCAGCGTGTTGGAGGCCTGGAAACCAGTGATCCGGCGTTTGCCGCCCTCATCATACGAGCGGTCCTGGGACCAGACCGGGTGCATCGAGACATGGCGGGTCTGCATGTCTTCGGGTGCGATACCTGCCGCCTTGAGTTCCGCGATCACTGCCGCCATCGCCTTGGAGACAGCTTGCATGGCCATGGCGGCCTCTTCCGCCTCCTCGGTCACGCCCAAAGTAATCGTCGCCAGGTCCGGCGCAACGGTCAGTGTGCTTTCGCCAGTCACGGAGATCTGGCGCAGCGGTGTACCCTCTGCCGCCGCCAGGCTGCCCGCGCTCATCGACAGCATCAAAGCCGCTGCCAGAAGTGTCTTTGCCTTCATGCTAAAAAGCTCCTCTTGCAATGCCCCTAGATGGGGGTGGCAATCCCCCGCTCGCAAGCCCCCGCGCCTGTCTTTTCCTTTCACTCGGCGGGTTCCTGCTTTATGGTTCGCGCAAAAGAACGGGCATGGCGGGCAGGCCCGGAGCTATGGAATTGGATGGTTTGACTCAGGGCATGAAACCGGCATTTGCGCTTTCGCTTTCCTCAGAGGGTATTGCATTGTTCCACCGCGCTGCAGATGGCTGGCGCGACGTGGGCCGGATCGCGTTTGACAATGAGGACCTGCCAAAGGCGCTGGCAGCGCTGCGTGCCGATGCCCTGCGACTGGAGCCGGACGGCCTGTATTGCAAGCTGATCCTGCCGCGCGACCAGATCCGCTACCTGACGGTGGAAACCGGCGAGGTCGACGAGGACGCGCGGTTGGCGGCAGCGCGTCAGGCCCTGGAAGGCGCCACCCCCTACGCGGTGGAGGAACTGGCCTATGACATCTCGGCAGACGGTCCGCGCACGCATGTTGCCGCGGTTGCGCTGGAAACCCTCGACGAGGCTGAAACCTTCGCGGTGGAGCATGACTTCGGTCCGGTGAGCTTCGTCTCGCAGCCATCCAAGGCGCAGGGGGACGGTTTCCGCGGGGAGCCCTTCTTTGGCACCACCCGGGCCATACGTGGAACCGAGGTGACCCCCGACACGGCGCCGGTCACGGTCGTCGGCCCCGCTCACCTCCCGGCTTCCGCCTCTGCTGCGCCCAAGGACGAGCCGACGCAGGCGCCACCGGCCACCCCGCATGGTCCTTCATCGACCGCCACCGAGACAGCCGCTGCGGCTGAAGACGCGCCCGCTGCGCAGCTGGACGAAGAGGATACCGCACTGGAGCTGGAAGTCAGCCCAGCCCTTGACCTCGAGCCGGAACTTGACCTTGAACTCGCCCTGAAGGCGGCGGAAGACCCGGCGGCGGCGGTTGATCCGCAGGAAGGCAGCGAGGACGGTCCGAAGACAGGTGGGGCACCTGCCGAGACAAAGCGTCCGCAACCTGCTGCTGAAAAGGCGGCGGATGAACAGCACCCTGCCGAGGCGGACAAAACGACCGAGACCACGGCGGCGACGGCGGCAGACAATGAGCGCCCGCCCGAGGCCACCGACCCGGACAAAAAAGAGGCCACGGAGAAAAAGGTCGGCAAGGCCACCGAACACCAGGTGGCCCCGGCGAGCGCCGCGGCAGAGGAAAAGCCTGCACCGGTGGTCCCGCCTGCCCCGCCGGTCAAGCCTGTTGCCCTCGGGGCCGACACACCCGATCCGCAAACAGCCTTTGCCTCCCGCCGCGCTCGTGCCGATGCACCCGCGCCCAAGCCCGCGCCCGCAACCGCGGTGCCGGTCCCGCCACCTGGCGCAGCAAAGCCGCTGATGGCAAAGCCCGAGGAAAGCGGGGAAAATCAGGATGGTGCAAAGGCCGCCAAAGCGTCCGCTGCAGCTCCCATCATCGCGCCTGCGAAAAAGGTGCCAGCGGCGCCCGCCGCCACCCTGCCCCCTGCTCCGGCAGCGCCGTCCTCTGCTGCAAAGACGACGGCCCAGCCCGTAGCCGCGACCTCCCACAGCCAGCCCGACAAAGCGCGTGGCAAGCCAAAGTTTCTGGGTGTCATCCTGACCGCCTTTTTGCTGCTGTTCATGGCCACGGTTGCGGTCTGGGCGGTTTATGGCAGCGGCGACTTCTGGTCCGATCAGCCAGCGCCGGACAGTCCGGACGCGCCGGCAGCCAGCCCGGAAGGTGCCGAAGCGCCGGATGAAAACGGCAAAGCGGGCTCCACGCCGCTGCCGGATGGCCAGGGCGGCGAGGAGGTGCCAGCCATTGCCCCCCAGGTCAGCGTGCTACCGGACCAGCCGGACCCAGGCGTGCGCGAGATCATCCCGCAACCGCCGGAAACAACCGCTGCGCCGCTCGACGCACACGCCCCCGAGCCGTTGCCCGCGGAAACCGCATCGGCAGAGCAGCTGGAAACCGATGCCGTCGACCCCAGCCCCGAAGACGAGGCCGCAGCGGATGGCGTCGACCTGCCCGAGGAGGGCACGGAAAGCGCCTTTGTGGACACCGCCACACTGACGCCAGAGCAAGATCAACCTGAACAGGACCCGGCAGCCCCTGGTCCTGACGCGGTTTCAGAGGCCGAAACCGCTGGCCTGACCGAAACAGCGGACAGCACATCGCTGGACCCGCTTGCCGCGGCGGCCCGCTATGCCGCGACCGGGGTCTGGCCGACCTCTCCCGCAATGGAAGACGCGCCGCAGGTCGTGGCGCTCGACGAGCTCTACACCGCTTCCATCGATCAGATTGATCTGGCAGCGGACGCGGTGGCCCTGCCTCAGGCTGGCAGCTTCGAGGCCGACCTCGAACCCGCCGCCGTGGCCTCCCCCGCAGCCGCGGGACGCGCCTACGAGCTGGACGCACGCGGCCTCGTCAAGGCCACGCCCGAGGGAACGCTGAACCCCGACGGGGTCATGGTCTACCTCGGCCGCCCGCAAAAGGTGCCCCCCGCAGCTCCTGACCGCAGCGATCCGGATGCCGAAGCTCTGGCCGAAGCGGTTGCCCGCAACCAACTGCTATCGCAATTGCGCCCCAAGTCGCGGCCCGAAGACCTGGCCGAGCGCATCGAACGCTCTCAGCTGGGTGGGTTCAGCCGGGAGGAACTGGCGCGCGTTCGCCCCAAGCCGCGCCCGCCCAGCCTGAAGCCCGCGAATGAGAACCAATTGCCGGTGACGGCACAGGCCGTGGGCACCTCCGTGGTGCCCCGCAGCCGCCCCTCGAACTTCGCCAACCTGGTGGACCGGGCGCGGCGGAACTCCCAGAACGACGCCAGCCGGACCACCGCCGCAGTGCCTGCCAGCGCTGCCACTGCCCCGCCCCGGATACCGACCACCGCCTCTGTTGCCCGCCGCGCCACCGTTTCCGGCGCGATCAACCTGCGCAAGATCAACCTCATCGGCGTTTACGGCACGGCCTCCAACCGCAGCGCACTCATTCGTCTGCCCTCCGGGCGCTACAAGAAGGTGCAGGTCGGCGACCGCATCGACGGCGGTCGCATCATCGCCATCGGCGACGGGCAGCTGCAATACCAAAAGGGCGGCCGCAATCGCACCCTGACCATGCCCAAGGGTTGAGCCCCACCACCGGACACAAAAAATCCGGACCCGTGAAACGGGCCCGGACCAGTTGGCTTCCAGTGCGCCTTCAGCTTATTCGGCGGCCTGGATTTCCCCATTGTTGATCTGTTCCTGTTCGATGGATTCGAACAGCGCCTTGAAGTTCCCCTCGCCAAAGCCGTCATCACCCTTGCGCTGGATGAATTCAAAGAAGATCGGCCCGATCACGGTCTTCGAGAAGATCTGCAACAGGATCTTGGTTTCGCCACCATCGACCACGCCTTCGCCGTCGATCAGGATCCCGTGTTTCTTCATCCGGTCGATCGGCTCTTCATGGCCAACCACGCGATCCTTCGACATCTCGTAGTAGGCGTCATTGGGGCCGGGCATGAATTTCAGCCCCTTTTCCGAGATCGCATCGGTGCTGGCATAGATGTCGTTGGTCCCGACCGCGATATGCTGGATTCCCTCGCCATTATACTTGTTCAGGTAGGCGACGATCTGGCCGGTTTCACCGCGGTCTTCGTTGATCGGGATGCGGATGCGGCCGCAGGGGGAGGTCAAGGCGCGGCTCAGCAGGCCGGTGTATTTGCCCTGAATGTCAAAGAAACGGATTTCCTTGAAGTTGAACAGGTCGCCGTAGAACTTGAACCACTTGTCCATGTTGCCCTTGTAGACGTTGTGGGTCAGGTGATCGAGGTAGAAGAACCCGTCGCCACGCGGCTTGGACTGGGCGGTCCATTCGAATTCCTCGTTATAGGGCGAGGTCTCGTAATACTGGTCGATGAAGTAGATCAGCGAGCCGCCGATGCCCTTGATCGCGGGCACGTTCATGGTCTTGCCCGGGCCGTCATAGGGCTCGGCTCCCTTGGACACCGCATGATCGTAGGCTTTCTGCGCATCCACCACGCGCCAGCCCATGGAGGGTGCACAGGGGCCGTGCTCCTCGACGAATTTGGCGGCAAAACTGTCTGGATCGGCATTGAGGATGTAGGTCACATCGCCCTGCTGCCACAATTCAACCAACGGCTGATCCTTGCGGTGGCCCACCAGTGCGTAGCCCATCCGGGTGAACAGGTCGCGCAGCTCCTGCGGCTCGGGGCTGGCGAATTCGACGAATTCGAAACCGTCGGTGCCAGCGGGGTTCTCGGGCGTGATTTCGGATTTCGGGGCGTTGTGCGGGAACGGACCCATGACGTGTCTCCTCCATTGATTGCGTGGGGACAGATGATTGCTGCATCCAGAATATCGCATTGCAGACACGGGTTCTCCGCATTCTGTCGCATTCATTTGTTGAAACATGCAGTGTTTTGACACATTTTGGGCAAATGAAGGAAAATTCACGCATGCTTGACCCAACCGACACGCGGCTGCTTGCCGCGCTTCAGGACAACGCCCATCTGACAGCGCAGGACCTTGGGGAATTGTTGAACCTGTCGCCCAGCCAGGCCGGGCGACGGCGGCAGCGGTTGGAAGCGGAGGGCTTCATCCAGGGGTACGCGGCCCGCCTTGACCCGGCCAAGCTGGGGCTGGCAGTGCAGAGTTTCGTGCAGGTTCACCTCGGCAGTCACGGCCCGGAACAGTCGCAAAGCTTTGCCCGGCTGGTGGCCACACAACCTGAAATCACCTCAGCTTGGACAATGACCGGAGAGGCCGACTACCTGCTGCGGGTCTATTGCGCCGATCTGCAGGCGTTGAACACTCTTATCCATGATATCCTGCTGCCGCACCCTGCCGTGTCACGGGTGCAGAGTCAGATTGTCATGGCGCAATTAAAGCGGGACGCACCGCTGCCGACTTAACGTTCGGGGAAGGATTTCCAGATACAACGGCGCCCAAGGCCAATTGCAGCAAATGGGATATGCCGTGTCTTTTATCGACCGCCGCGTGGAAACGCGGCCAACCAGTGGTGAGGCGCCCTTTGGCCTTCATGAGGTTTTCTTCTCCCGCACTGACAGCCGCGGCGTCATCCAGGCGGGAAACTATGTCTTCCGCCGGGTCGGTGCCTATGACTGGGAAGAGCTGATCGGTGCCCCGCACAAGCTGATCCGTCATCCCGATATGCCAAAAGGCGTGTTCTCGCTGTTCTGGGAGACCATCCAGCGCGGTGAGACCATCGGCGCCTATGTGAAGAACAAGGCCAAGGATGGCCTGTACTACTGGGTTTTCGCGGTGGTCGCGCCCTGTGGCGAGGGCTATCTTTCGGCTCGCATCAAGCCCAGCAGCAAGCTGTTCGAAGAGGTGCGCGGACTGTACAAACAGATGCGCAAGCTGGAACTGGACGAAGGTCTGAGCCCAGAAGAAAGCGCCGGCTACCTGATGGAATGGCTGCATGGGCAAGGCTATGAGGATTATGAACAGTTTGCCACTCACGCGCTGAGCCAGGAGCTGCTGGCGCGTGACCGTGGACTGGGCAATCAGCCTCAACCGCGCATTCAGGAACTGACCAACATGCTGCGCAAGGCCGAGGCACTGGCCGAAGAGACAGACGGCCTGATCTCCGATTTCGACGCCATGCACACGATTCCGCACAACCTGCGGGTCCTTGCCTCGCGGATCGAACCCTCGGGCGGGCCGGTTACGGTGCTGTCGCAGAACTACGGATCGATGTCGCGACAGATGTCGGACTGGTTCGGTGCCCATGTGATGGGAGAGGACAGCAACTTTGCCACCATCAAGTCGTCGGTGACCGGCAGCCTGTTCATCGAAGGGCTCGCGCGCATCCTGATCGACTGTGACACACAGCTGCAGCAGGAACGCCGCGGACTGGGCGAGATCGACATGGAGGCCGAGCGGCGCATCCTTGGGGACCTGGTGTCTTCCCAGGTGGCAAAGGCAAAGGCCTGCATGCGCGAGGTGGATGAAGAAGCCGCGCGGATCACCGGAGCCTGCCAGATCATGCATCGGCATTTTCTTGGCCTCAGCTCCACCCGTGTCCTTCTGAAAATCGAAAGCGCGCGTTTGACCGCCTCCGGGGAAACCTTGGCTGACATCATTGACCAGCTCGGCGGTTTCCAGGAGCGGATCTCGCAGCGGTTGGACCGGATCGGCAAGCTGAGCGAGGACATTCGCCAACCCGACCAGTAAGCCAGCAAGGCTGTCATCAGCGTTGCGCGCACACGGGCTGGGCCCCGTGTGCCTGTTGCCGGGCAGAGCGCCCGGCGGCGCCGGATTGCCCTATTTTAGTCCGGCGCATGGCAAGCCCATTGCCAAGCCCCCGGCCCGCTTGCGATACCTGATACATGGACGCATTCTTCTACCAGGCGACAATCTACCTCGCCGCAGCCGTCATCGCGGTGCCCCTGGCGGCACGGCTGGGTCTTGGATCGGTGCTGGGCTACCTGGCAGCCGGGATCGCGATCGGCCCGGTGCTCGGCCTCACCGGGGCCGAGACCGAAGACCTGCGCCATTTCGCCGAGTTCGGCGTGGTGATGATGCTGTTCCTGATCGGACTGGAACTGGAGCCGCGCGCGCTTTGGGACATGCGCAACAAGCTGCTGGGACTGGGGGGCTCGCAGATCGCCGCCTCCACTCTTGCCCTGATGGGCGCCGCGATGTTGATGGGGCAACCCTGGCACGTCAGCCTCGCGATTGGCCTGGCGTTGTCGCTGTCCTCCACGGCGATCGTACTGCAGACCCTGTCGGAAAAAGGCTTGATGCAGACCGGCGGCGGACGCTCCGCCTTCTCGGTGCTGCTGACGCAAGACATCGCGGTGATCCCGATCCTCGCCTTTTTGCCGCTGCTGGGCAGCTACGCGATTCCGAAATTCGCCGGCGGCACCATCGGCCATGAAACTGCCGGAAGCCACGGCGGTCACGGCTCGCTGTCCCTGGTGGACGGGCTGCCGGGCTGGGCGGTGGCCTTGGTCACGCTGGCCGCCATCGCCTTCATCATCCTCGCCGGGATTTACCTAACCCGCCCCCTCTTCCGCTTCATCCATGCCTCCGGCCTGCGCGAGATGTACACCGCGCTGGGACTGTTGATCGTTGTGGGCATCTCATTCGTCATGACACTGGTGGGCCTGTCGCCAGCGTTGGGGGCCTTTCTGGCGGGTGTGGTGCTGGCCAACTCCGAATTCCGGCACGAGTTGGAAAGCGACCTCAACCCGTTCAAGGGGCTGCTGCTGGGGCTGTTCTTCATCACCGTCGGCGCGGGCATCGACTACCGCCAGTTCCTGGCCGATCCGGGGGATCTGATCGGGCTGGCGCTGCTGGTGATCCTGGCCAAGGGCGCGGTGCTGTTTGCTGTCGGCCGCGCCTTCGGCCTCAGGCGGCGGCGTCTGTGGCTGTTCACGCTAAGCCTGGCGCAGGCCGGGGAGTTCGGCTTTGTGCTGCTGACCTTTTCCACGCAGCTCAACGTGATACCGGTGGACCTGTCCGAGAAGCTGCTGCTGGTGATCGCCCTGTCCATGCTGATCACGCCCCTGCTGTTCATTGTCTATGACCTGCTGTCCAAACGCATGGGGGAGGCCCGGCAAGATTTCGAGCCAGATGAGATCGACGAGGAAGGCCCGGTCATCATCGCAGGCATCGGCCGTTTCGGCCAGATCGTGAACCGGCTAGTGCAGGCCAGCGGCTTCAAGACCGTGGTGCTCGACCACGACATGGAAGCGGTGCAGCTGATGCGCCGTTTCGGCGTGAAAAGTTTTCTTGGCGACCCGACCCGGCCGGAGTTGCTGAAAGCCGCCGGCATTGCCAAGGCCAAGGTGCTCGTGGTGGCGCTCGACGACCCTGAAGGCGTGGTCAAGATGATCACATACGTGCGCCGCAATTATCCGCAGTTGCATATCATCGCCCGCGCCAAGGACCGCAATCACGTCTATGAACTCTACCAGGCAGGCGCCAACGACATCGTGCGCGAGATGTTCGACAGCTCAATCCGGGCCGGGCGCTACGTGCTGGAGAATGTCGGCCTCAGCGAATACGAGGCTGCGCAGGCCGCGCAGACCTTTTACGCACATGACCGCCAGAACCTGCGGGACCTGGCGGAACATTGGATTCCCGGCGTTCCCGCCAGCCAGAACCCCGCCTATATCGAGCGCGCGCAGGAGCTGGAAAAAGCCATTGAAAGCGCCATCTTCCAGATGGCCGAACGGCGGCGCAAGAAATCCTCGGAAGCCGCAGAATGACAAAGCCCCGGCGCAAGGCCGGGGTTTTTCTATTGACAGTCGCCGCATCGTACAGGCGGCACAGGCGGGCTCAGCCGTCGCTGACCCCGGCCTCGGCAAAGGTTGCCATGCCGCTGTGACAGGCAATCGCCCCCTTCAGGACCTGGATCGCCAGCGCGGCTCCCGAGGCTTCGCCGAGCCGCAAGCCCAGCGACAAAAGCGGCTGCTTGCCCAGTTTCGCCAGCAGCGCGGCATGTGCGCCTTCGGCGCTTTCATGGCCTGCCAGCGCGTGATCCAGCGCGCCGTCTGCCGTCTGCACAAGGCAGGCGGCGGCGGCGCAGCAGATAAATCCGTCGAGGATCACCGGGATGCGCAGCACGCGGGCGGCGGCAATGGCGCCCGCCATGGCAGCAATCTCGCGCCCACCGAGGCAGGCCAGCGCGTCCAGACCGTCGCGGATGGCGTCCTTGTGGCGGGCAACGCCCTCGGCCACGACGCGGGTCTTGTTGGCCAGCCCAGCATCATCCACGCCGGTGCCGCGGCCGGTCCAGTCGGCAGCCTCGCCGCCGAACAGCGCGCAGGCCAGCGCCGCGGCGGGCGTGGTGTTGCCGATGCCCATCTCGCCCACCACCAGCAGGTCCGCCGCCGGGTCGACCGCGTTCCAGCCACATTGCAGCGCCGCCAGCAGCTCATCCAGGCTCAGCGCCGGGCCTTGCGTGAAATCCGCCGTCGGCCGGTCCAGCTCCAGCGCGTGCACATCCATGCGCGCGCCCGCCAGCTTGGCCAGCTGATTGATCGCTGCGCCGCCGTGTTCGAAGTTCGCCACCATCTGCGCCGTCACCTCTGCCGGGAAGGCAGAGACACCTTGCGCGGTCACGCCGTGATTGCCCGCAAAGACAATCACCTGCGGCGCGGCAATTTCAGGCCGGTCGCTGCCACGCCAACCGCCGTACCAGATGGCCAGATCTTCCAGCCGCCCCAAGGCACCGGGCGGCTTGGTCAGCTGGCCATTGCGCGCAGCCGCGCCCTCCAGCGCGGTTTGGTCCTGGGCAGGGGCGGCCGCAAGGGCGGCGCGGAAATCATCCAGAGTGGTAAACTGTGGCAGCATCGGTAAAGCCTCGTTGCATCTCGTGCGTCTGACGCGGATAAAAGCGGTTAGCAATCTGTTTAACCTCTGGCCATCGTGCCGCAAGCCCCGCTACAGGCCCGATCATGCGAAAAAACGACATTCAAGCAAAAGACGTCACGCTCGCGCTGGTCCTGCTGACCCGGCTGCCACTGCCGCATTTGCCCGCCGCGGCGTTTCAACGCCAGGCGCAGGCGGTCTGGGCCTTTCCGCTGGCCGGGCTGGCGGTGGCGCTGCCCGCGGCGGCGCTGGCGGCCGTGGCGCTGGCCATGGGCCTGCCCTCCACGGTGGCAGCCGGGTTGGCCCTGGCCGTGCAGGTGATGCTGACCGGCGCCATGCACGAAGATGGGCTGGCCGACACTGCAGACGGGCTGTGGGGCGGATTTGACCGCGCGCGGCGGTTGGAGATCATGAAGGACAGCCGCATTGGCGCCTACGGAGTAATTGCGCTGATCCTCGGGTTCGGGCTGCGCTGGAGCGCGCTGGCGGCGCTGATCGCGGTGGCGGGGGTCTGGCCGCTGCTGGCGCTGGCCATGCTGAGCCGCGCGGTGATGCCCGCGCTGATGGCCGCCCTGCCCCATGCCCGCGATGGCGGCCTGTCGCAATCGGTGGGCCGACCGCGGGCCCTGCCCTGCAATATTGCTGTGCTGCTGGCGTTGCTGCTGTCGCTACCCCTGATCGGCGCATCCGCAATTGCGGCACTGCTGGCAATGGGCGCCGGGGCCGCCGGGCTGGGCTGGCTGGCACGGGTCAAGATCGGCGGCCAGACCGGCGATATTCTGGGCGCCGCACAACAGGTTGCAGAGCTTGCCGGGCTGCTGACCCTGCTGGCGCTTCTGGCCTGACCAGAAGCGCCCCACCCAATCGGGGACGGAGGGATCGACACGAAAAAGGGCCGCGCCCTTGCAGGCACGGCCCCGATCATACTGCTGCGCTAAGTCAGGCGGCGCGGGAGGTCAGAACCTCATCCACCTGCTTGGCGGCAGCGATTTCATCGTTGCCGGACACGGCGGCCACTTCGCGGGTCAGGCGTTCCAGCGCCGCTTCATAGAGCTGGCGCTCGGAGTAGCTTTGCTCGCGCTGGTCGTCGGTGCGGTGCAGGTCGCGGACCACCTCAGCGATGGAGATCAGATCGCCGGAGTTGATTTTCTGTTCGTACTCCTGGGCGCGACGCGACCACATGGCGCGCTTCACCTTGGCCTTGCCCTTGAGCGTCTTCATCGCCTGCGCGATCACGTCGGGCGAGCTGAGCGAGCGCATGCCCACCTCGGTCGCCTTGTTGGTCGGCACCCGCAGGGTCATCTTGTCCTTTTCAAAGGTAATCACGAAAAGCTCCAGCGCAAAGCCGGCGACTTCCTGCTCCTCGATCGAGATGATCTGCCCCACGCCATGCGCCGGGTAGACCACGTAATCATTGGGACGGAATTCGAGCTTCTTCGACTTGGTCATACAGGTTTTTCCTCACTCACAGCCGGGCGGCACCGGCATTGACGCGATACACCGTTTAACACCGGGTGGAACTTTCCACCCAGCCCAACGGGCGCTATCCGCAGAAATTCCGCCCGGAAAAGCACATGTTGCAGGCATGCGCCGGAGCGGATTTCGGTTTGATTATGTCTACTGGGATGCATTGTAACACAAAAACGGCCCCGTCGGAAGACGGAGCCTTATCGCTGGAACGCTCTTCGCGCCGTCAAAACGGCGCAAAGGCGCCGATCTGCGGCGGAACAGCAATCGACCGCGCGGAGAATCAGCCGCCCTCGCCCGGCGCCTCGGAGAAGTATTTCTCCAGTTTGCCTTCTTCGCCGTCGCGTTCCTCGTGCCCCGGAAGCGGATCCTTCTTGGACACGATGACCGGCCAAAGCTCGGCGTATTTGCGGTTGAACTCGACCCACTTGTCCATGTCCGGCTCGGTGTCGGGGCGGATCGCATCAGCCGGACATTCCGGTTCGCAGACGCCACAGTCGATGCATTCGTCGGGGTGGATCACCAGCGTGTTCTCGCCCTCGTAGAAGCAGTCCACCGGACATACCTCGACGCAGTCGGTGTATTTGCAGGCGATGCAGTTATCCGTCACGACATAGGTCATAATACCGAGTCCCGTTTTTCGTTTGCGCCTAGCTAATCCAGTCAGCCCGGGGCTTCAAGACGTCAAAGCGTATGCCGCCTGCGAGTAAGATCAAGCGCCCTGCGCGCCTTTTTGTCCGGCCGGCCCTTTCCTTCGAACTTGGGGTTTGCAGGAATTTTTTCCTGCTTTTCCGTCATATCAAAGTACAGCGCCTGAGCCTCCGGCGCCGGACCGCGGCGCTCGGCGAGGGCTTCGATCCGCACCACGCGGATCAGCCGTCCCTGGGCAAAGGTCAGAACGTCACCGGCAGCGACGTTCTGAGCCGGTTTCAACACCTTGTCACCGTTGAGACGCACATGACCCGCAGCGACCTGCTTGGCGGCCAGGCTGCGGGTCTTGAAGAACCGCGCGTGCCACAGCCACTTGTCGATGCGGGTCTTGGGCGCACCCTCGGCCATCGGCGGTTCAGTCGCGCTGTTTCAGACCCATCAGTGCCGCGGCAAAGGGGTTGTCGGGGTCGATCTGCTTTTCCTTCTTTGCGGGACGCGCGGAATAGGTCTTGGCGCCCTTGTCCTGGCGCGGACCGCCCTTGCGGCCCGGTTTGCCACGGCCACCGTCGCGGTCGCCGCCCTTGGCGCCACGCGGTTTGCCCTTGCCGCCGGGTTTGCCCTCGCCACCCGGAGCACGGCGCCCCTGCTGGCGCTGGCCGCCCTGACGGCCGCCACGGTTGCCGCCCCAGGTAAAGGTGTAGAACACCTCCAGCTCCGGCTCGTCAACATTGGCATCAGCCGCTTCGCCGACCGGGGTTTCATCCGCGGCCGTCTCGGCAACCGGAGTGTCCGCAACCGGCTCGGCTGCCTCTTCGGCCACCGGCGCAACGCCCGCGTCTTCAATCGCCTCGGTGCCTGCGGGCACATCAGCGGGCGCGGTTTCGCTGCCTTCGTCCGGGGCTGCGGCAGGCGTGGTTTCGGCCTCGGCCGCGGCATCCATCACCGGCTGACCTTCGGCGGGGGTGCCGGTCTCGGCAACCACCGCGTCCACCGGCTTCACCTTCTGGCGCTCGCCCTTCTCGGCCTTGTAGCCCAGGCCCTGCATCAGGTCGGCGAACTGCTCCAGCGTCATGCCGGTGATCGACAGCATGTCCGCCTTGGCTTCAAAGCCGCCGCGGCTGTCTTCGGCGCGCAGCATGTCGGCCAGACGCTCCAGCATGTCGATGCGGATCATCCGCTCGCCTGCGGCGCGGTAGCCACACATGGTGTCGAGCCCTTCCGGCGCGTCCTTGACCGTCGGCACGGTGACCAGACCCGGCGGCGGGGCTTCGGGGAAGTCCTGCAGACCATTGGCCAGCGACCACAGCACCAACCGCAGACGGGTCGGCGCGGGTTTCAGCAGCAACGGCATGAAAATGGTGAACTGGCCAAAACGGATGCCATGCTTGCGCAGCGCACCGCGAGCATCCTGGTCCAGATCCTTGACCTCCTGCGCGACCTTGGCGCGCGGCAGCACACCAAAGTTTTCGACCATGCGGAACGCAAAGCCCCGGGCAAGCCCGGTCAGTTCTTCGTCCTTCTGCAGGTTCAGCAGGGGCTCGAACAGCGCGTTGATCTTGCGGGAAATGAAATGCAGCAGGCGGCGTTCGACCTTCTGGGCAACCTCCGGCCCGGCGGCGTCATCGACAAAAACCTCGATCTGCGGGTTCAGCGGATCGGCGCCGGCAACCAGCTTGCCCACCGCGTGCTCACCCCACATGAGGCCGCCCTGTTCGGTAAAATCAATCTCGGTATCGGGCGCATTGTAGAACCGGTCTGCGCGCAGATGAAATTGCGGCGCCAGAGCCTGCAGCGAGGCCGCTTTCAAGGCTTTCGCCTCGGCGCCCTGCTGGCCTTTGTCCGGGCTGAACCGGAATCCTTCCAGACGGCCGACGAATTCGCCCTCGACCATCACTTCACCCTTGTCATTTACTTCGGCCAAAAGGGCCTCCTTCTGTTTGAGCCGCCGCAGCAAAACGGATGTGCGCCGGTCCACAAATCTTTGAGTCAGACGCTCATGCAGCGCATCCGACAACCTGTCTTCTACAGCGCGTGTCTCGCCGCGCCAATGGCTTTCGTCACGCAGCCAACCGTTTCGCTGCGCCACATATGTCCACGTGCGAATATATGCCAGACGCTTGGACAATGTGTCGATATTTCCGTCAGTGCGGTCAATCCGCTTTATCTGCCGCGCCATCCAGTCATCCGGCACCACGCCACCGCCGTGCAGATGCTCGAAGATAACGCCCAGCAGCGAGGAATGTTCCGCGTGACTGATGCCACGGAAATCGGGAATCCGGCAGACATCCCACAGCAATTTAACCGATTGCGCGTTGGTGGTGCGCGCCATGATGGCGGATTCGCGCGACAACATCTTCAGCGCCCCGAGGTCGTCCGCCTCGCGCGCCTTCACGAGATGCTCGTTCTGCGGCGCTGATTCGAGCGAGTTGATCAGGGCTTCGACCGAGCCGAACTGCAACTTGGCCGATCGCCAGTTCAGCTTTTTCAGCGGTGTGAACTGGTGGTTCATGATCGCCTGCGCGGTTCCCTCGTCGAGCGGCCGGGCATCACCGGTGACGCCGAAGGTGCCGTGGCTCATGCCGCGGCCTGCGCGACCGGCGATCTGCGCCAGCTCGTTTGGGGCCAACGGACGCATCCGGCGGCCATCGAACTTGGTGGTGGAGGAGAAAGCCACGTGGTCGATATCAAGGTTCAGCCCCATGCCGATCGCGTCGGTCGCCACCAGGTAATCGACCTCACCATTCTGATAGAGCGCCACCTGCGCATTTCGCGTGCGCGGGCTCAATGCGCCCATCACCACCGCCGCGCCGCCCTTCTGGCGGCGGATCAGCTCGGCAATTGCGTAGACATTATCCACCGAGAATCCGACGATTGCGGTGCGCGGCGGCATCCGGCTGATTTTCTTTGAACCGGCATAGACCAGGTCGGACATCCGCTCGCGGCGGACAAATTCGACCCCCGGCACCAGCGCCGCAATTGGCCCACGCATGGTGTCCGCGCCCAGGAACAACGTTTCATGGGTGCCACGCGCACGCAGCAGCCGATCAGTAAAGACATGACCGCGCTCAGGGTCGGCGCACAGTTGGATCTCGTCGATTGCAAGGAAATCGCACCCCATGCCCTCGGGCATCGCCTCGACGGTGCAAATCCAATACTGCGCCCGCGGGGGCACGATACGTTCCTCGCCGGTGACCAGGGCCACCACAGAAGGACCGCGAGCCGCCACTACCTTGTCATAGACCTCACGCGCCAGGAGGCGCAGAGGAAAGCCCATTACCCCGGTGCGATGCCCCAGCATCCGTTCAATGGCATAATGCGTCTTGCCGGTGTTCGTCGGGCCCAGCACGGCCACGATGCGCGATGCGTTTGACATAGAATTCGCCCCCGCCTCGACCGAGGCTCAGAGTTCGCGACCCTCGACCTGGGGGGCCAGCCGTTCAAGGGCGCTGCTTACTTCCTCGTGATGCGGATGTATAGCCTTGGCGCGCCGATAGGCGGCAAATGCGCGGTCGGGCATCCGGAACTGTTCGAAAACCAGACCAAGCGCAAAGATCGCATTGTAATCCATCGGGTTGAGCGCCAGCGCACGCTCAAGGTCAGCCACCGCCGGACCATAAAGACCCAGCAAGTGATAGACGCGGGCCCGCTCATACCAGCCGCGGGAAAACTCCGGCGCATGGTCTGTCAGCGCCGTCAGATGCTCAACAGCCTCCAGCAGATCTCCCCGCTCGGCGGCGGGGGGGGAGGGAAGCAGAAAAAGGTCCATCACCGCCGAACCGCTGCTGGACCACCGGGCATAAATTTCCCGATCGATGGCGGCGGTT
>NZ_JBGFGM010000002.1:0-222 GCF_041224635.1 Leisingera sp. XS_AS12 | reverse complement strand
ATCGGAGGTCTCCGACAAAAGCGCGCGCAGGGCGGCGGTCTCTGATAGGCTGTCCTTGGTCATGGTTGAGCTCCTCGGTCATAGGTCAGGTCGGCAAACCAAACCTTAGCCGAAGAACAACTATGGCCGCCAAGCGGCTCGCGCGGGCCTCGCTTCGCTACGCGAAGGCTCAGCTCAGCCCGCGCTACCGGCGGAAATTACACCAACCGTTGGGACACTGCT
>NZ_JBGFGM010000039.1:0-11078 GCF_041224635.1 Leisingera sp. XS_AS12 | reverse complement strand
ATCGGAGGTCTCCGACAAAAGCGCGCGCAGGGCGGCGGTCTCTGATAGGCTGTCCTTGGTCATGGTTGAGCTCCTCGGTCATAGGTCAGGTCGGCAAACCAAACCTTAGCCGAAGAACAACTATGGCCGCCAAGCGGCTCGGGGGGGGCTCGCTTCGCTCCGTAAAAGGTCAGCTCAGCCCGCGCTACCGGCGGAAATTACACCAACCGTTGGGACACTGCTCTGCGCGGCAGCCCTCTCGCGATCCTTGCGGGAGGACGCTGCTCGGCAACCCGGTCAACGGTTCTTCGTCAGATAACGACCGCCGACAGATCGCTTCAGACGACATCAACCTCCAGCACGCCCAGCCCTTCGATCTCAAGTCGCAGCGCATCGCCTTTGACCGTAGGGCCGACACCTGCAGGCGTGCCAGTCAAAATAATGTCCCCCGCAGCCAGTTCAAAGTATTCCGACAGGTAGGAAATGATCTCAGGCACCTTCCAGATCATCTGGTTCAGGTCTCCCTGCTGGCGCGTCTCGCCGTTCACGTCCAGGCGGATGCGGCCAGCCATGATATGGCCGACGTTGCTGACAGGCTGAATGGGGCCGATAGGGGCCGAACCTTCAAAAGCCTTGCCGACTTCCCATGGCCGCCCCATCTTCTTGGCGGCTGCCTGCAAGTCCCGCCGCGTCATATCCAGCGCGGGGGCATAGCCATAGACGAGGCTCAGCGCGTCTGGCACCGAAATGTTGCGCCCACCGCCGCCAAGCGCAACTGCCATCTCCGCCTCGAAATGTACATCTGAAGACTTGTCCGGATAGCGAAATTTTGCGGATGTATTTAGATTGTCTGGATTTTTCTGAAAGAAAAACGGCGGCTCGCGGTCCGGGTCATGGCCCATCTCGAGCGCATGCGCCGCGTAGTTTCTGCCAATGCAATAGACCCGACGCACCGGGAAGACCCGTTCCTCCCCAGCCACCGCGAGCACCGGTCTACGAGGCGGTTCTATCACATATCCGGGCATTTTTTTGGCTCCAAATCTGAGAGTGTCCGCGCCCGCGTGCCGAAGCGAGCCTATGGGCGAACCTTGTGGGCCCGCTTTGCCCTCCGAACAAGAGAGTACGGGTACAATTTAGAAATACTCAACATCAGATGAAAAATATCCAGCGAACGAAGCTTACCGCGTCCGTGGTGCAGCGGGAAGCCACTGCGTCGCTGCGGGCGCTGATTTCGCAGGTACGGATGGCTCCGGATGCTGATGCCCCGGGGGCCATCAGCTTGAACTTGTTGGAGAATTGGCCGGGATCATGGCTTTGGGGGGCCTTGAATCGAAAAAGCCCCCGCTGTTTGCGAGGGCTTTGTCGTGAAGATTGGTTGCGGGAGCAGGCAACCGCCGTATCCTACCTACCCTCTCCGCAATCGTTTAGTCCCGTAAAACATCTAAGAGGAAAAGTAAGAGACGTTTTTCTCAATCGCCACGCCCACTTGGAATGCGCGGACATCGTCGAATGAACGTGTAACGATCTGTATGCCCACAGGAATCCCATTCTCGTCGACCCCGATCGGAACAGACATCGCAGGCAACTGCCCCAACATATTGAAATGAGGTGTAACAACCCAATCATAGTCACTGTCGAGGCGGGTGCCATTTACGAAATTCGGTTGCCAAGGCATCTGCTCAGCCCCGATCCGATTTGTCAGAACAACTGGGCAAATGAGAGCATCATAGTCTTCTAGAATGCCGGAAACTGCAGTGTACAGCTGCCTAGCGACTGCCGCCGCATCCGAGTAGATAGATGGCGGGCAGCTGGCCGCTATTCTAGCGGCGCTGAGGATGTAACCGCAGACATCCGCCCTATGACTTTCCAGCAACCGCTTCAAACTGTCCGCGACTAGGCCGACAGCGTAAAATTTTGCGTTTTCACTTACGGAACTGGGCCAGTCGATGACCGGCTCGTCCACGATGCAGCCGGAACAACGCATTCTATCTACAAGACGGTATATAACCCGCAGGATGTTGTCTGCAGGTGCCGTTTTCCCCAGATCTGTAGCAAGCGCGAGGCGCAACCGGCTGGATACGGGGAACTCGGAGGGCACTTCAATCCGGTCCCGCAATGAGGCGATGTCCGAAGGGTGAACCCCACTGATAACATTCTGAAGCAATGCACAATCTGCGACTTGGCGCGCCATTGGGCCGATTACATTGTAAGTGTCATACCCTTCCACAGGGTCGGGGACACGGCCAGTCGGAGGCTTGTATCCAACGACACCGCAGAGCGCCGCCGGCACGCGGATAGAGCCCGCGCTGTCCGATCCTATCGCAAACGTACTTGTACCCGCTGCCAAGCTTGCCGCCGCTCCCCCGGAAGACCCGCCAGGCGTGAGATCAATATTCCACGGATTGCGCGTCACCCCCCACAAGCGGGTTGCAGTGACCCAGCCGAAGGCAAGCTCAGAGGTTGCGGTACGGGCATGAATAATCCCTCCCGCCTGTTTAATCCGGGTCACCACAGGGTGATCCTGACTGGCGATATTGTCCCGGTAGATCAGGCTTCCGTAGGTTGTCCGCGCGCCCTTCTGGTCAAGGATATCCTTGACAGTAACGCTCAAACCTTCCAGCGGGCGCACGTCCTCGCTCCGGGCCAGGTATCGGCGCTCCGCGCATCTTGCTTGCTCCATGGCCGACTCGAAAAAGGTTTCGGTAAAGGCGTTTATCTGCGGCTCAACCTCTTCTGCCCGCTCTATTTGCGCCTGGAGAAGCTCAACTGGAGACAGTTCGCCGGTACGAAACAGTTCCAACGCCTGCTGAGCGCCCAAGTAGCAAATATCCTTTTCGGATGGAATCAATCCATTCGGTATCGTCATCGCCCTTCTCCACCAGGCTGATGCTGCAAATTGCGGCTGGCTTGACTGATCAGTCGGTCGGCGATGATTGCCAGGAAAGCAATACACAACCCCGCCACGATGCCCTCGCCTGGCTGCACTTTGGAAATCGCAACTAGCGTGTCGTGCTCCAGTCCCCGAGTGCCGACAAGGGCGGTGATCACCAGCATGCCGAAGGCGAACATAATGGTCTGATTGATTCCCAGCATGATATCGGGAAGCGCAAGCGGTACTTGCACATGCCAAAGCTTTTGCCTCGCCGTGCAGCCGGACATGACAGCTACCTCAA
This sequence comes from Leisingera sp. XS_AS12, assembly GCF_041224635.1. NCBI lineage: Bacteria > Pseudomonadati > Pseudomonadota > Alphaproteobacteria > Rhodobacterales > Roseobacteraceae > Leisingera > Leisingera sp. XS_AS12. Next base: position 7,926 of record NZ_JBGFGM010000039.1, on the reverse strand, counting down.
TGCTTTGTTGCGCGATATTCCTGATGCCTTGCTTGGCATACCTGACACCAGGAGGCAGCGAGTACGCAACGATCGCGATCAGTCCAGCGAATTCGCCAACCCCGACCAGCATGACCACCGGAATTAGGTAGACAAAACTAGGCAAAGTCTGAAGCGTATCGATGGTCGGTGTAACGATGCGGTCGGCCATTTTACTAAACCCGGCCCAGACCCCAATAGGCAATGCGATGATAACCGTAATGACAACCGAGAGGAATACGAGGTAAAGCGAAACCATGGCCTGTTCCCAATAGCCGGTCACGGCGATGAAGCTCAGCAGAGTCCCACTTATGATTGCCAGTTTCCGGCCGCCGGCAGCAAAGGAGATCGCAGCTACAACAAAGGTAAAGCCAGTCCAGGGGACGCTCAGGAAAAACGTCTTGACCGGACGCATGACATAGCCGATCGACGCCTCGCGCACCGCCTTGATCTGCGAATAATAGGTATCGCTAACCCAAAGGATGACATCGTTCCATAAGCTGCCAGTGGAAATTGTCGCTGCCTCGGGATAATTTTGCAGCATTGGGAAAAGCTGGGCGAGCACAATCATTGCAAGAACAAAGACCGTAGACACAAGAAAAAGATGCTTGCGCCAGAGCGGCCCGGCAGTAGCTTCGGTATGATCCGGGCGCCGGAGTGCTATCGCACGCGAGATTTGATCCAAGGTGATTGCCATAAGTGTGATTGCAATCCCGGCTTCGACAGCTTCGCCGATCCGCAGCGCCTTCAGCCCTTGATAGACTTTCCCGCCCAAGCCGCCGGCGCCAATGACGGAAGCAATGATCACCATCGCAAAAGTCAGCATGATTACTTGGTTCAAACCTATGAGCAGGTTTTGCCGCGAAGCGGGCAGCAGCACCATCCACATCTTTTGACGCCGGGTGCATCCGCTCATCGTTCCAAAATCGCTGATACTCGCGGGCACCCGCTGCAACGCCAGCGTGGTGACACGCGCCATCGGCGGCATGGCATAGATCACGGTCGCAATCATAGCAGCGATAGGGTTAAAACCAAAGAGCAGCAGCACTGGAACCAAATATGAGAAAGTCGGGATCGTTTGCATCACATCGTAAATGGGCATGAGGACAGCATTCGCTCTCTTACTGCGGTAGCCCCAGGCTCCTAAAAGCAACCCCAGCGCGAAGCTGACGAAAACCGCGACCATAACTGAGGACAGCGTCAGCATTGCCGGGTGCCAGAGATCAAAGATCAGAAAGTAGATCAGGGTTGCCAGAGCAAGCGCCGCAACACCTTTTCCCGCCGCTCGCCACGAGAAGACCACCATGGCAAACACTACAGCCGGCCAGGGAAGGGAGGGGATAGAGATAACATCCCCGCTTTCTCCATAGAAAGTAAAGCCTTCGGATAGGATACCTTGCAAAGCGACCATCGGCATTTCAAGGACACCCGCGATACCCCGCGTGACCTCCGCCAGAGTGACACCGCCTAAAGCAAGATCGTTCACAACGTATTTAACAGTCACTGTAATTGATTGAGCAATCGTCCAGTTCCACTCTTCAGGATAACTGTTCAGCCAGCTTTCCCGGCCGCCCGCCAAGCATAAGAAGACGGTGTACAGGACGGCCCCTGCCAAAAGGATGGTATTCAGGCTGAAGCGTCTACCCTGTTCGCGCCAGTACAATACGATATCGCTCATGCCGCCATATCCTTGTTCAAAAGGACCGCCGCAACCTTGCGGGCATCCAGCGCTCCGACAATCTGGCCATCCTTGTTCTGAACGGGCACCGGAGCACCAGCTGTCAAAACCTGCTCCGCAATATCTGCAACTAGAGAGCTCTCGTCGATGGGCCTTCCCTGCAGGCCGCTGGCAGCCGCTCCCATTATAGTGCGGACCTTAACAACCTTGCTGCGCGGGATTTTTCCTGTGAACTCTGCGACGTAGTCGTTCGCCGGGTTGGTGATCAGCTCTTCGGGCGTCCCGATCTGAACCACACGGCCGCCCTCCATGATTGCAATACGGTCGGCCAAGCGCACGGCCTCGTCAAAGTCATGGGTCACGAAGACGATGGACTTATGTAGCATGCTCTGAAGTCGCAGAAATTCATTTTGCATCTCAAGCCTGATCAGCGGATCTAGTGCCGAAAACGGCTCGTCCAAGAACCATACTTCGGGATCAGTGGTCAGGCTTCGGGCGATCCCAACACGTTGCTGCTGCCCCCCGGAAAGCTCGTGTGGCCAATGGGTTTCCCGGCCAGAAAGCCCTACAAGCTCCATCATCTTCCTTGCCTGTGCAAGACGCTCTGCTTTAGGGACCCCTTGAACACGCAGCGGGAAGGCAATATTTTCAAGCACCGTCAGATGCGGCAGGAGCGCAAAACTCTGGAATACCATGCCCATGGTGTGGCGGCGGATATCGTTCAATGTTTTCGGCGAGGCAGTTTTTAGATCTATGCCAGATACCTTCAGGGAACCGAGTGTCGGCGTGCTCAAGCCGGTCATGCACCGCAGCATCGTCGACTTTCCAGAGCCGGAAAGCCCCATTATTACAAATACTTCGCCTTTATAGATGTTAAACGTCACATCACGTGCAGCTGAAATGACACCTTTCCGTCTCAACAGCTCAGAAGTGATTTCATGATGGTGTTTGGCGGCAATAGCGCCGGCGTTGATACCATAGAGTTTCCAGACCGAGTTGCATTGGATCAAAATTTCCCGGTTGGTGGTTAACGTTTTTTGGGGCATCGGTCGGTCTTTGTTCCATTTGATTAGTTCCGGCGGCTATCCGGCTGAATTGGTCTGGCCGCCCCAGCGGCCCGACAACGATTTTCCAGTACTTCACGGTGGCTTCAGTCGATCCAGCTCTTCCAGACCGCTTCATTTTTCGACATCCATGCATCCACAGCATTATCCAGGGGTTCCCCGTCCAAATCGATACTTTTCAAGACGCTGCTGACCTGATCGCCCTCCAGCTGGAACGCGCTGATGATCGCCTTGGCTTTCTCTTCCGTGTTGAGGAATTCCGAATTAGCAAAGATCCAAAGGGAACCGGTTTGAACACCGCAGTCATGTGTCGCGTCAGGGTTTATTCCCCAGGCAGGGTCAGTCTGGCACTCCTCGGCGTATTCCGGGAACTGCACAAATTCCCCCTCGCCGCTCATGAAATACCAGTGCGGCGTGTACCCCCATCCGATCACGGGCTCCTTTCGCCGTGCAGCGGTTGAAATTGTTGCCACCAAGGCCGCAGCACTGCCAGAGGCGATGGGCTCGACATTGATCCCAAAGGCAGCGGCCATTTCCTCAACTGGCATAACCCAATCGGCAGGTCCCTCGATAAAACGTGCCTTTGGCGCGGTTTCGGCTGTAGCTAGAGCTTCCATGCATGCGGGTTCCTTCAACGCTTTCCAGTTCGGAAGACCTGGGCAAAATTCCTTGAGAGCCAGGGGATACCACCAGCCTTCAGCTGAGCTGATACCTGTCGTGCCTGCATTTAGAGCTTTTCCGCTTTCGGTAGCCCCCTCGCACAGCTCCCAAGTTGACTGCCAGCAGATAGCGAACTCCAGATCGCCCGTCTGAATTCCCGAAAAACTCGCGGTATAGTCTGCTTCGACGTAGCTCACCCTATATCCAGCCTCAGCCAATGTAGCGCCGAGAATCTTCGAAATCACATCGGTCGGAGTGTCGCTAACAGTCGGAATGACCACCGGACCGGACCAATCCTTGGCATGAACTGTTGCTGTCGGCGCCATCAGCGCTAAAGCTAGAATGGCTGCACCTGAGGTGGTCTCTGTCTTCATTTGATATCTCCCTGTGCTATTGCGCCTGCTATGACGCGAACGTCACCGTGCCCCCAAGCAATAAGCCGGCGGAAGAAGCGGTGCTGTGTGTCGGTTAGATCTAATTTAGGCGTCTGCCACCGGATTTTGACAAAAGCATCACGCAGGGAGAAGGCGCGTGTTGAAGCTTGAAAAGCGACAAATAGCGACAACGTCGTTCGTCAAAAATGCACCCAAGGCTGTGCCACAAATCCGTTCTCGTCGCTGCTCAGGTTATTGAGCGTCGCACTTTTGATTTCGCCTGAGATCGCTGGATCTTGGTCATCGAACAATCCAGAACTTTCCAAGGCCTTACGCAAATTCACCTCTTCACCCAATGCCTCCCACACGACACGGTAACAGGCGATATCGCGTGTCGCAGCGCTGCTGATCCCAAGGCTAAGACCCGTTAAAACGGAAGACTGATCGCGCTGTGCCGGGTAAAGTACGGTGGTCCACATCATTTGCTGAGCATTCATTTCGCGTTCATGCACGAAGATGCGCTCTCCTGTGTGAAAGGCGATCCCTGTATATTTAAGCTTTTTGCGCGCACGATGCTTGACTGACGCGTAATTCTCGATGTTCTTCACATAGGTAAAGCCGCGCTCGCGGTGTATCCGCAACAGGGAACGTTGAATTTTTCCCGGAAACTCAACCGGCCGGTAATAACAGTGGTAGTATCCTGTGAACGGGATCATGGCCTGCGACGCGCTGGGATTAATGCGGTGCAATTTGGCAATGTAATCACCGAAAGGATCCGCCTCATGCTCGCGCGGCTTGCGCAGAGCCACGAGCTTGCGAAAATCATCAGCTTTCATCAAGATTTCGTATTCTTCGACACCGAAGTAATCACAGATCCTGAGCATGTTCCGGCGCGATGGCCGACTTTGGCCGTTCAGGTAACGATGGAACTGCTGCCGATTGATCGCAAGCCGTTCACAGACATCTGAAATAGACTGAGAATAACTGCATAGGAGATGAAGGTTTTCGCTGAAGTTGTCGGCTGGCATGATTGGAGGCGATGGTTGCGGTTTCTGCCCTATGTGTACCCGCAGTCCAACTTCAAGTCGATAAAGGTGTATTGCACTTGACGTGCTCCCCGCTGAGTCCGCGTTCTTTAGTTCGCTCTGTTCAGGGTTTGGTCCTCTTCTGACCGTTGGTGATACTCCCGCGGGGTGAGCCCGTCGAGGCTCGAATGCGGGCGGTGGTGATTGTAGTCGTTGCGCCAGGCCGCGATCAGCTCCCGTGCGTGGCGCAGGTTGGCGAACAGGTGTTCATTCAGGCACTCGTCCCGCAGGCGACCATTGAAGCTTTCCACGAAGCCGTTCTGCATGGGCTTGCCTGGCGCGATGTAGTGCCACTCGACGCCTCGCTCCTCCTTCCATTTCAGGATGGCATTCGATGTCAGCTCCGTTCCATTGTCACGGACCACCATGCAGGGATAGCCACGCATTCGGGCAATATTATCGAGTTCCCGTGCCACTCTCTGACCCGACAGCGATGTGTCGACCACACAGGCCAAGCATTCCCGGCTGAAGTCGTCTATGACGCAGAGCACGCGGAACCGGCGGCCATCTGACAGGCTGTCTGAGACGAAATCCAGCGACCATCTTTGGTTCGGGCCTTGCGGGATTGCCATCGGCGCACGGGTGCCAGTCGCCCGTTTCCGGCCACCGCGCTTGCGCACCATCAGGCCTTCTTCGCGGTAGATCCGGTAGAGCTTCTTCCAGTTCACCTTCCAGCCCTCGCGGCCGAGCAGCAGGTGCAGCCGACGATAGCCGAAGCGCCGCCGTTCACTGGACAGCTCCTTCAGCCTCTCTCGCAACTCGGCATCCGCAGGCCTGGTCGATCCACGCCGATAGACGCGCGGGTCAATCCCGGCCAGGGCACAGGCCCGCCGTTGGTTGTAGTTCTTCTCTGTCATGGCCCAGTCCACGGCTCTCCGCCTTGCACCGGGCTTCAAAAGTTTTTTCCCAGCATTTCCTTCAGCGTGGCGACGTCGAGCATGTGTTCCGCCAACATCTTCTTCAGCTTCGCATTCTCGGCCTCAAGCGCCTTCAGCCTTTTGGCCTCGGACACTTCCATGCCGCCATACTTCGAGCGCCACTTGATGGGATGGACGGCTCTCCCGCCCCTCACGCAGGATTGAGCCATAGGACACAGGAGGGAAGAATGACCATCAAGACCATCGGGATTGATCTCGCCAAGAACGTATTTGAACTTTGCGGGTTGGATGTGAACGGAGAGATACTGCTCCGCCGACGCGTGCGGCGGGAGACACTACTGCGCGCCGTTAGGGAAATTCCGGCCTGCGTAATCGGCATCGAAGCCTGTACCGGGGCCTTCTTTTGGCAGCGGCAATTCGAGGCCCTCGGTCATGAAGTCCGGATCATCGCGCCCCAGCATGTTAAACCCTTCGGGCGTCGGCAAAAGAATGATCGAAACGATGCCGAGGCGATCGCTATCGCAGTCACCCAGCCCCGCATGCGCTTCGTGCCGAAGAAGAGCATCGCGCAGCAAGACATCCAGACCCTGCATCGGGCTCGTCGGCGCATGGTCAACCACCGAACTGCTCTGGTCAGTCAGATGCGGGGGATACTCCTGGATCGTGGCATCGCCTTTGGCCAATCGATCACGCGCGCACGGCGCATGATCCCGGAGATTATAGAAGACCTTGAAAATGAACTCACCGACCTTTGCCGAGAAATTCTGTCATCCCTTCTGGAATTGATGACTGAGATCGACAAGCGGGTGCAGGCGTTCGACCGTCGTATCGACCAGATCTTTCGCGCGAATGAGGCCTGCCAGCGCGTCGGTCGGATCCGAGGCGTCGGCCCCAAGACGGCGACCGCCGTCATCGCCGCGGTGGGGGATGGGCACGACTTCGACAACGGGCGCCACATGGCCGCCTGGCTGGGTTTGGTCCCGCGTCAGCATTCCAGCGGGGATAGAACGATACTCATGGGGATCAGTAAGCGAGGCGACCAGCACCTGCGAACCCTTCTGGTCCACGGTGCGCGAGCTGTCGTGAGAACCGCTGCCGGGAAGACGGATCGGTTTAGCCAGTGGGTGAACGAGCTCAGGGAACGCCGAGGTACGAACCGGGCCATCGTTGCTGTCGCAAACAAGAACGCGCGCATCATCTGGGCGTTACTAGCCAAGAACGAGGAATACCGGCCCGCAGTGTAAGGCGGAACGGTTCAAGGTGCAGGCGAAAGAGGAAATGACCCGACCGGACGGACCCGGTGCATGGAGACCCTGGCTTTTATAAAGGCCCATGAGGCCGACCATTTGTTGAGGGCCATGCTTCGCGGATTACCCATTTGGGCGCGCCACCATCGACCGGCGACGCCGGATAGATGTCAGCACCCGTCACGCTCGATGACCGCCTCGAAACGCTTGCAAAGGGAGAGCCGTCCATAGATATAAAACGTGCCATCGCTGATGCCGTGCTTCCGGCAGAGCTCCTTGGCTCCTATGCCGGCTTGGTGCTCCCTCAGGATGCCAATGATCTGCTCTTCGCTGAATCGGCTTTTCCGCATCGTCTGTCTCCTCGTTTGGAGAACAGGCTAACTTCAAACCGCGGACTTTTCAGGGGAGCACGTCAGTCACAACTCCATTTTCCGCGCCATGAATCACGCAGTGCGGCGGAAATCAATGCATCCTGACCTTAGTGCCCGTCTGGCGCCGTTTATAAGAGAACCGAACAAAGGGAAGGCGCGAAAGTCGTCGGCGTTTGAAAAGAGCGTTGCTTTGGAAAATGTAGGTGCCAATTAGCTGTCAGTTGCACTTTGAAAATACATGGCCCGGCTGACGGAATGGGCCATGTTCTCTCCTTGCCGCAGTGTAGACAGAGCAACGTTTGCTGATATGTCTGTTCATAATGCGCTTCGGGGTGACATAATATGGCGGTAACGCAGCCTTCGTGTTGTATTTCACAGGCGGGCTAAGTTGAGTTAGGTCTATGCCGGGAGTAAGCGCTGTCCCGGCCCCACGTTGTAGCGCCTATTCGGTGCTGCGAGATATTGCACAACTCATAGTGGGGAGTGCGTTTCGCAATGTGCGCTACAAATTCGTTTCTAATTTCGTTGGGTGTCGAGATCTACGCGTCGGG
>NZ_JBGFGM010000035.1:0-566 GCF_041224635.1 Leisingera sp. XS_AS12 | reverse complement strand
AGATCCACGCCGCGCTCGACCTGCTTGGAGCTGTCGGAGATCAGCGTCTTGATCTCCATCGCCGCCTCGGACGAGCGCTGCGCCAGCGCCCGCACCTCGCTTGCGACCACCGCAAAGCCCTTGCCGGCCTCGCCCGCCCGCGCGGCCTCGACCCCGGCGTTCAGCGCCAGGAGGTTGGTCTGGAAGGCGATGTCGTCGATCACCGAGATGATCTGGCTGATATGGGCCGAGGATTGCTCGATCTCGGTCATCGCGGCCACGGCGCTTTGGACCACGGCGTCGCTGGTCTCGGCCTCATCGCGGGCCTGCTGCATCGTCGCCTCGACGCTGCGCGCGCCCTCGGCGGCGGATTTCACGCTCGCGGTCAGCTCGTCCAGCGCGGCAGCGGTCTGCTCGAGGGTGGCGGCCTGGCTTTCGGTACGGTGTGACAGGTCGTCGGAGGCCTGGCTGATCTCGGCGGCGCCGCTGCGGATGCTGCCGGAGGCCGCGATCACCTGCTGCACGGTGGCGTTCAGGTTGCTGACAGTGCTGTTGAAATTCTGCCGCAGCTGTTCGTATTCCGGCGG
>NZ_JBGFGM010000034.1:0-391 GCF_041224635.1 Leisingera sp. XS_AS12 | reverse complement strand
CCGCCTGCCACGTCGGCAAAGGCATCTCCGGCCATCATCGGCGGGCCGTCCTCGGCGCCGGTCATATCCATCAGCCCGCTCATCGCCTGGATGATGATGTCATAGGCCGGCAGCATCCGGTTCGGGCCTGTCTGGCCGAACCCAGAGACGGACACATAGACGAGCTGGGGACAAGCCGCGCACAGTGTGTCCGCACCCAGCCCGAACCGGTCCATCACGCCGGGGCGGAAGTTCTCGACCAGCACGTCGCTCTCCGCCGCCAGCGCCCGCGCCGCCGCCGCGCCGTCCTCGGATTTCAGATCCAGAACGATGGATTTCTTGCCGCGGTTCACCGATTGGAACAGCAGACTCTCGCCGTCCCTGAAGGGGCCGATGTGGCGGTAGTCATCGC
>NZ_JBGFGM010000033.1:0-395 GCF_041224635.1 Leisingera sp. XS_AS12 | reverse complement strand
TTGTCTTCGACGCCTTTAGCGCGCTGATACACCAGTGCCCTTGCCTCGCGAGAGAACGGCACCTCTTCGCGGTCGCCTTCCAGCATATACTGGCGGATCTCTGGCCGGATGGATTCCAGAAGGAAACGCATGTGACCCATGATCGGGTAGTTGCGCAGAACCGCATGGCGCCTTTGGACAAGATCCCTCAGGCCCAAAGCGGTCAAGCCGCCCGTCACCGCGGCGACCGGCAGCCAGGCGCTGCTAGCAGCATAGGCGGCCGTGGAGCTGGCGAGCGCGGCGAAACCGCTCAAAGCGAGAGGGAGGAGGCGGGCAGGAAGGGCCATGACGGTCACACCGGTCTAAAATGCTGTACTGTATGGCATATTGGATGGAAGCCCCCAGTCCACAAGGAG
>NZ_JBGFGM010000032.1:0-357 GCF_041224635.1 Leisingera sp. XS_AS12 | reverse complement strand
GATCTGCTGATGACTGTTTCTGTATTTGATGCTGCCCGGCAGCACGCTGACTCCCCGTCTGTTTCGGCACAGGATGCCGCTTCGCTGCCCGCGCCGGTTGCGTCGCTGGGGGTCGATGAGTTTGAGCTGGGGCTCCTGCCGGTGCTGCGCCATTTTCTGCTGGCGCATGCTGATCCTCGGCAGCAGGCATGGCAAAGCGCCTATACGATTGCGGCTGAACGCTGGGGAGAGACCCTGGGGTTGGCGGCTGCCCATATGGCGATGAAACTGCTGCGGGCCGTGCTGGAGTGCCGGGACGGGCAGTTCGCCTGCATCAGCCCCTTTGATCTGGAGAACCGTGCCTGCGTCACGGCGGAT
>NZ_JBGFGM010000031.1:0-905 GCF_041224635.1 Leisingera sp. XS_AS12 | reverse complement strand
ATTCGCCGAAAGCTCTGAAGCCTGGCCGTTTGCGCGAGATTGTCACCGGGATGTGCGTTGACTGGGGCGTGTCGATCCGGAGGGCCTGTGGGGCCGTCCGCTTTGACACCTCCACCTACCACTACAAGTCCCGGCGTACGGACCAGGCTGCCGTCGAGCGGCGGATCAAGGAAATTGCAGAGACACGCGTGCGCTACGGCTACCGCCGCGTCCACGTGTTGCTGCGGCGGGAGGGGTGGATAATCAACATGAAGAAGACCCGCAGGATTTACAATGAGTTGGGGCTTCAACTCCGGAACAAGCACCCGAAGCGGCGGGTGAAAGCGAAGCTGCGGGAAGACCGCCAGGAGGCAACCGGACCGAACGATGTCTGGGCGATGGATTTTGTCCACGACCAGCTTGCCTTGGGAAAGAGGCTGCGCATCCTGACGGTTGTCGACACGCACTCCCGTCTCTGCCCGGCGACTGACCCGCGCTTCACCTATCGGGGCGAAGACGTCGTGCAGACGCTGGAAAGGGTCTGTAGGAAAATTGGCTACCCGAAGACGATACGTGTCGATAACGGTAGCGAATTTATCTCCCGCGACCTTGATCTGTGGGCCTATGCCAACAACGTCACGCTCGACTTCTCACGGCCAGGAAAGCCAACGGACAATGGCTTCATTGAGGCATTTAACAGCAAGCTCCGGGCGGAATGCCTGAACGCCCATTGGTTCATGAGCCTTGCGGACGCCCGCGAAAAGCTGGAGGATTGGCGTAGACACTACAACGAGGACAGACCTCACAGCGCAATCGGATACAACGTCCCGATTGCCATGCATTATCCCGATGGCGTTACCAGCCCGTCATCGTGACAGAGCCGGAAAAATCCAGCTTCCGGCGGTCCAAGGTTGGGTAGCAGAGCA
>NZ_JBGFGM010000016.1:0-463 GCF_041224635.1 Leisingera sp. XS_AS12 | reverse complement strand
GGGACGCGCTGGAGAGACGGCGGCATCTGTTGGATGGAACGAGGCGGGCGCGCTGTGAGAATGGCGCAACGGTCCTGTTTTTGCCTCCGGGTGTATGCTCTTTGACATTGATGGATAACTGAAGAGATATGTGGGCGGTTTGGTTCATTTCGATGGATCAACGTCTGTATATCGCGCCTTTAGGCAAGACCGATGATCTTGCGCTCGAGTAGCGCAAGCGGTCGCGCCGATGATAAGGTGTCAGCTTCACTGTTTGTACGGCTTCGGTTTCTTTGGAAACCAAGCACACAAACAGAGACTTTCATCAGGATTAGCCTCCTGGTGAAGATGTGCAGAGGTTCGAACGTCAAGGATATGCTGGCAACAGCATTTCAACTTGAGAGTTTGATCCTGGCTCAGAACGAACGCTGGCGGCAGGCCTAACACATGCAAGTCGAGCGCACTCTTCGGAGTGAGCGGCGGA
>NZ_JBGFGM010000029.1:0-1701 GCF_041224635.1 Leisingera sp. XS_AS12 | reverse complement strand
CGATGAAGGCTGTTTTTGCCCCAACCGCCTCGATCCAGGCCCTGACGTCCTTGGCAACGAACTCTGGGCCATAGCACGTCGGGAAGATTGGCCGCTGAGAGGTTATGGCCACGCGCGCAGCCCTCAAACCGCGCAGCGGGTGGCCATAACCGGGTCTCAGGTCTCAACAGTGGTTTTGCGTAGACCACACCGCTGAGGAGACCGGCTATGACCGCTTTTGATTTTACCGTCTCGACCTTATTGGTCGCCATCGACATTTCCAAACACCGCCATGAAGTGCTGATTGGCGTTCCCGGCAAGAAACGCCGCCGCCGCATGACCATCACCAACACCCTGGGCGATTTTCAACGTTTGGTGGCGGCTCTTTCCGGTTACGGCCTGCCGGTTCGTATCGGGTTCGAAGCAACCGGCAACTATCACCGGGCACTGGCGCATTATCTCGGCCAAGCGGGGTTCGAACTGAAGCTCGTGTCCTCCGTGGGTTTGGCCCGGACACGCGAGGCCCTGCATAACAGCTGGGACAAGAACGATCCGAAGGACGCCCAGGTCATCCTTCACATGCTGGAGATCGGAGCCGTGCAGTTCTTCCATGATCCGCTGGCCACCGGAACCGCTGACATTCAGGAACTGTCAAAGACCCATGAGATCGTTTCGCGGTCGAAGACCGAACTCTGGCATCGCATCCTGACCCATTACCTGCCTCTTTATTTTCCCGAAGCCGAGCGGTTTCACAGAAGCTCCCGGACGGATTGGTTCCTGGCGTTTCTCGAGAAGTACCCGTCCCCTCACATGATCTCGGCCATGAGCCGACAGGCATTCATCGCCGATGCCTGGCAAGTCGTCGGCCGCAAGGTTGCCAAAGAACGCCTGCTTTCAGACATTTACACGACTGCTGCGGGTTCAGTCGGGCTTCCTGTCGGCCCGGATTCCGACGCCGTGCGTATGTTCCGCCTCGTTCTCGCCGAAGGCCGCAGCCTGATCCGACAGCGCAATGAGATTGAGGCCAGATCCGTCGAACTCCTGTCCGACCTGCCTGACTATCAGCTGCTGACGACCATCCCTGGCATCGGCCCGATCAACGCAATGACCATCCTGGCTGAGGCGGGTGATCTGCGCCGCTTCCGGCATCACCGCCAGTTCCTTAAGTTCTGCGGCATGGATCTCGCCACCATGCAATCCGGGATGTTCCGCGGACAAAGCAAGATCTCCAAATATGGCAATGCCCGGCTCCGGCGCACGCTCTGGATGGCGGGTCAGACGGCCGCGTTGAAGAAGACAAACAGCTTCCGCGACAAGTTCGAGCGTTACATTTCGAAGGACCGGCACAATGCTCACCTGCGCCGCAAGGCCTATACCGCGATTGCTGCCAAGATGGCGCGCACCGTTCACGCTGTGGTCAAACACGGTGAACCTTATCGCCCCTTCTTCGAGGGGTGAGCCCAGGCGGAAGGACCTCTCTCTGTAATGGCCGTGGAGGCAGTTCGCTGACCTCGTAGATAATGTTCGGGCTTTCTGCTTGGGATTTGGGATCTCGTATTAAGGACGGTGAGGGCCGCCGGAGCGCGTACCCTGTGTTTGCTATGGAAGAGATCATTTCTTGACGGCAGAGCCCGTCTGGGCAAACCTGTCAGGGCGTCCGGGGCTCCGGATGCTCCATGACCTGCTGACCTAAGCAGCCGGAAATTCCCGACATAGGACGTT
>NZ_JBGFGM010000026.1:0-24348 GCF_041224635.1 Leisingera sp. XS_AS12 | reverse complement strand
GATGGCGCCGTCCATCTGGGCCGCACCGGTGATCATGTTCTTCACGTAGTCGGCGTGGCCGGGGCAGTCGACGTGCGCGTAGTGACGCGCTTCGGTTTCATATTCCACGTGGGCGGTGGAGATGGTGATGCCGCGGGCTTTCTCTTCCGGTGCGCCGTCGATCTGGTCGTAGGCTTTGAAGTCACCGAAGTATTTGGTGATCGCTGCGGTCAGCGTGGTTTTGCCGTGGTCAACGTGGCCAACGGTGCCGATGTTGACGTGCGGTTTATTACGTTCAAACTTTTCCTTAGCCATGATGGCCTCCTTTTGTTTCGAGAGGAGCCCGCGGATGCCGCGAACCCCTCAAAGTCTTGACGCTTACGCGTATTTCGCCTGGATCTCTTCCGAGATGTTCTGCGGCACCGGATCGTAGTGATCGAACTGCATGGTGAACTGGGCGCGGCCCGAGCTCATCGAACGCAGGGTGTTGATGTAGCCGAACATGTTCGCCAGCGGCACGAAGGCGTCGATGGCGATCGCGTTGCCGCGGTTCTCCTGGCCGGACACCTGACCACGACGGGAGGTCAGGTCGCCGATGATGCCACCGGTGTATTCTTCCGGGGTGATCACCTCGACCTTCATCACCGGCTCGAGCAGTTTCGCGCCGGCCTTCTTCAGACCTTCGCGCATGCACATGCGGGATGCGATTTCAAAGGCCAGAACCGAGGAGTCCACGTCGTGGAACTTACCGTCGATCAGGGCAACTTTGAAGTCGATGACCGGGAAGCCTGCCAGCGGACCGGAGTCCATGACGGACTGGATGCCCTTTTCGACGCCGGGGATGTATTCCTTCGGCACCGCGCCACCGACGATGCGGGATTCGAAGGAATAACCTTCGCCCGGCTCGGTCGGCTGGATCTCCAGCTTGACTTCCGCGAACTGACCCGAACCACCCGACTGTTTCTTGTGGGTGTAGGTGTGCTCGATCGGCTTCGAGATGGTCTCACGGTAGGCCACCTGCGGCGCACCGATGTTCGCCTCAACCTTGAACTCGCGCTTCAGGCGGTCCACCAGGATGTCGAGGTGAAGTTCGCCCATGCCCTTCATGATGGTCTGACCGGACTCTAGGTCGGTTTCGACGCGGAAGGACGGGTCTTCGGCGGCCAGACGGGCCAGACCCTGGGACATCTTCTCCTGGTCGGCCTTGGTTTTCGGCTCAACCGCGATCTCGATCACCGGATCGGGGAAGGTCATGGTTTCCAGAACGACCGGGTCGTTGACGGCGCAGAGGGTGTCACCGGTGGTGGTGTCCTTCAGGCCTGCCAGCGCGATGATGTCGCCCGCGAACGCTTCCGTGATTTCCTCACGGTTGTTCGAGTGCATCATCATCATCCGGCCAACGCGCTCTTTCTTGCCCTTGGTCGAGTTCAGCAGGGTGTCGCCCTTGTTCATCACGCCGGAGTAGATCCGGGTGAAGGTCAGGGAGCCGACGAAGGGGTCGTTCATGATCTTGAACGCCAGACCTGCGAAGGGCATGTCGTCGTCCGCACGGCGGGCGATGTTACGCTCTTCGTTCTCGTCACCCGGCTTGAAGCCCATGTAATCAACAACGTCCAGCGGGCTGGGCAGATAGTCGATCACGGCGTTCAGCAGCGGCTGCACACCTTTGTTCTTGAACGCGGAACCGCCCAGAACCGGAACGAAGTTCAGCGCCAGGGTGCCCTTGCGCAGCAGTTTGCGCAGGGTCGGCACGTCGGGCTCGTTGCCTTCCAGGTATTCCATCATCGCGTCGTCGTCTTGCTCGACGGCCGCTTCGATCATCTTGCCGCGCCACTCTTCAGCCATGTCCTTCAGGCTGTCGCGGATCGGTGCCTTGACCCAGCTTGCGCCGAGGTCTTCGCCCTGCCACAGCCATTCTTCCATGGTGACCAGGTCGATCAGGCCTTCCAGCTCGTTCTCGGCACCGATCGGGATACCGACCGGAACAGCGCGCGCGCCGGTGCGGTCTTCGATCATGCGAACGCAGTTGAAGAAGTCAGCGCCGATCTTGTCCATCTTGTTGACGAATACCATACGCGGAACCTTGTAGCGGTCAGCCTGACGCCACACGGTTTCGGTTTGGGGTTCAACACCAGCGTTGGCGTCCAGAACACAGACGGCACCGTCGAGAACCGCCAGCGAACGCTCAACTTCGATGGTGAAGTCAACGTGGCCGGGGGTGTCGATGATGTTCAGGCGGTGCTTCGGAGAATCGGCAGTCTTACCGTCTTCGGTGCGTTCCCAGAACGTGGTGGTCGCAGCCGAGGTGATGGTGATGCCGCGTTCCTGCTCCTGCTCCATCCAGTCCATGGTGGCTGCACCGTCGTGCACCTCACCGATGTTGTGGGATTTGCCGGTGTAGAACAGGATGCGCTCGGAGCAGGTGGTCTTACCTGCGTCGATGTGCGCCATGATACCGAAGTTACGGTATAGTTCGAGCGGATATTCGCGTGCCATAGGTCTAAGCCCCCTAGCTTACCAGCGGTAATGGCTGAAGGCTTTGTTTGCCTCGGCCATTTTGTGGGTGTCTTCGCGCTTCTTGACCGCGGTACCACGGGACTGGACGGCGTCCAGCAGCTCGCCTGCGAGGCGCTCTTCCATGGTGTTCTCGTTGCGGCCGCGCGCGGCGGTGATCAGCCAGCGGATTGCCAGCGCTTCGCGACGCTCGGGACGCACTTCAACCGGCACCTGGTAGGTTGCACCACCAACACGGCGGGAGCGGACCTCGACGGAGGGTTTCACGTTGTCCAGCGCTTCGTGGAACACTTCCACGGGCGCGCGCTTGATCTTGGCTTCAACGCGGTCAAACGCGTTGTACACGATACGCTCTGCGACCGATTTCTTGCCATCGATCATCAGGTTGTTCATGAATTTGGTCAGAACGCGGTCACCGAACTTGGCGTCGGGCAGGACTTCGCGTTTTTCTGCGGCGTGACGACGGGACATCTCGCTCTCTCCTTCTTACTTAGGACGCTTCGCGCCGTACTTCGAGCGGCGCTGCTTACGGTCTTTGACGCCCTGGGTATCCAGAACACCGCGCAGGATGTGGTAACGGACACCCGGAAGGTCTTTCACCCGGCCGCCGCGGATCAGGACCACGGAGTGCTCCTGAAGGTTGTGGCTTTCACCAGGGATGTAGGAGATCACTTCGTAACCGTTGGTCAGGCGCACCTTCGCAACTTTCCGCATAGCGGAGTTCGGCTTCTTCGGAGTGGTGGTGTACACGCGGGTGCAGACGCCGCGTTTCTGCGGGCACTGCTCGAGGTGCTGGGACTTCGAAACTTTGCGTTTCGGCTGACGCGGCTTGCGGATCAGCTGTTGGATCGTTGGCATTCAGGTATTCCCCGTTTCGCAACATGTCATGCACGCCGGCGCGTGCGGGTTATTCTGTTGCACTTATGCGTCCACAAGCGCAAAAACCGCAATCGCTCCCATTCCGAGGTGAGACGACGCGGTGTGTTTACAGAGGAACCGGGTGGTAAAAGTGCCCGGTTCTTGAGCCACTGCAATTTTGAATTCGGCTTTCGGAGATACACTCCGGGTGCCGGATAAGCGGGCGTATATGGGGAGTCGCGGATGTTGTCAACAGGTGGCACCGACAACCCATGGTCGCCGACCGCCGGGCGCGGTTGCCAGCCTGTCGCCGCACCGCCATAGTCACTGCCACAGCCTTTGTGAAGATATGGATTTTCAGCATGCAAGTCATTGGATTGTGTCGGTTCTCCTACCCGGCCCTCGGCGGGTTCCAGGTGGTGCATGAAACCATTGAGGAGCGGATCGCCTACCTCTATTCCGATGCCCGCATGGAGGAGCGGTTTCGGCTGTTCGAGGCCGTCACACTGCCCTGCCTGCGCAAACAGAGCGACCCCGAGTTCGACATGCTGGTGGTGATCGGCGAAAGCCTGCCCCGGCACCACCGCGACCGGCTGCACGATCTGACCGCGGACCTGCCGCAGGTTCGGATCCATGCGGAACCGCCGCGTCGGCACAGGGATGTCATGAAGGATCTTCTGAACGGCGCGCGCAAGGACCGGGATCAGCCCTGCCTGCAGTTCCGGCTGGACGATGACGATGCTGTGGCGGCTGAGTTCGTCGAGCGGTTGCGCGAAACGGCACGTGACTGTGCCACGCTGTTGGAAAAGACGCCGATGGCCGCCATCGATTTCAATCGCGGCTACATCGCCGAGTTCGGAGCAGACGGGATCCGCGCAACCGCGACCGTAAACCCCTATGCGACGGCCGCGCTCGGGATGTATGCGGCCGGAGGAACCCGCCGGACGATCATGAACTTCGCCCACCACAAGATCCACCATCATATGCCGACGCTGACCTTCAGCGATGTGCCGATGTGGGTGCGCAGCCACAATGGCTACAACGACTCACGCCAGAGCGGCGCAAAGCCTGTTGAGGTGGCGCCGTTGACGGCCCAGCAGGAACAGGAGTTCGCCACGATCTTCGGCATCCGGACCGACTCGGTGCGCACCATCTTCCGCGATGCCTAGGCGGTGCGACGCCGCGCGATCCGTCGATCCCGGTACAGGGTGAACAGCCCCGCGGCGGCGACGATTCCGGCGCCCGTCATCGTCACCGCGTCCGGCCATTCGCCAAACACCGCCCAGCCCAGCAGCAGCGCCCACAACAACCCGGTATACCGCAACGGTGCGATCACGGCGATTTCCCCGACCCGCATCGTCATCACCGAGCACAGGTAGCCGCCGAAGATGAAGAAGGCCGCGGCCATCAGGACCAACAGTTGGTCGCCGCTCACCGGTTGCCAGTCAACCGTGACCGAGCTGATCGCCCCAAAGGCCAGAACCGAAAGCGACGCGCAGAAGGTCACGGTCATCGACGGCACCTCGGGCGGCATCCGGCGCGTGACCAGATCGCGCGCGGTCACGAAGGCCACCGCGCCAAGGGCAAACAGGGCACCGTCGCTGAAACCATCCGGCCCCGGTCGCACGATCAGCAGCATACCGCAGAAACCGGCGACGATGGCGGCCATCCTGCGCCAGCCGACCGGTTCGGAGAACAGCAGCGCCGCCCCCAGGGTGACCGACAACGGCAGCACCTGGAGAACCGCGGTGATGTTGGCAATCGGCATCCGCAGCAGCGCCGTCAGGAACAGGTAGGTCGCGCCGACCTCGCACAGGCTGCGCAAGGCAATCATCGCCCACGCCCGGCGAGACAATCGCATCCGCAGGCTGCCCAGGTTCCGCGCCAGGAGATAGATTAGGAAGCTCGCCGCCAATCCGCGAATGGTCAGGATCTGCGGCAGCGGCAGGGACGCGCCCACCAGTTTGACCAGCGCATCGTTGAACGTGAAGGCCGCCATGCTGACGCACATCAGCAGCGCCCCGGTCTGGTTGGCCGTCATCTCGGCGCCCCCGTTGCTGTGGCGTGCCAGCCGACCGCCAGATCGGCGGCGGGCGTCGCCCCCGGTTTGAAAAGATCTGCCAGGTCCAGGCCAGAAGAATTGCGCCGCCCCAGCTTTCGCATCAAAGGCCGCTCCTTGGAATTATGCAAGCGGGAGCCGCGAAAATCAGGACGCTGTCGCCCTGCCGGGGCAAAGAAAAAGCCCCCGCATGTCGCCATGCGGGGGCTTCTTCAATTCATGTCAGGCGCGGATCAATCCCGGCTTTCCGGCGTTTCCACCAGGTTGTCCAGGTCGCTGTCGTCGGCCACGTCGTCCATGACCGGCGCAGCCAGCGCTGCGGCTGCCTCGGCCTCTTCGCGGCGGGCTTCCAGCACCACGTTGTCGCGGCTCTGGGCGATCTGGCGCACGCGCTGGGTCGCACCACCGGTACCGGCCGGGATCAGGCGGCCAACGATGACGTTCTCCTTGAGGCCGACCAGCTTGTCCTTCTTGCCCTGCACCGATGCCTCGGTGAGAACGCGGGTGGTCTCCTGGAAGGAGGCCGCCGAGATGAAGGAACGAGTCTGCAGCGACGCCTTGGTGATGCCGAGCAGGATCGGTTCGCCCTGAGCCGGACGCTTGCCGCGGGCCAGCGCCTTCTCATTTGCGGCGTCGAACTCCTGCTTGTCGACATGTTCACCCTTCAGCAGGGTGGTGTCGCCGGAGTCGGAGATCTCCCACTTCTGCAGCATCTGGCGAACGATCACCTCGATGTGCTTGTCGTTGATCTTCACACCCTGCAGGCGATAGACGTCCTGAACCTCGTCGATCATGTAGTTCGCCAGTGCCTCGACACCCATGATGGACAGGATGTCATGCGGCGCCGGGTTACCGTCCATGATGTAGTCGCCCTTCTGAACGAAGTCACCTTCCTGAACCGGAATGTGCTTGCCCTTGGGCACCATGTATTCGACGGGCTCCAGCGTGTCGTCGACCGGCTCGATCGAGATGCGGCGCTTGTTCTTGTAGTCGCGACCAAAGCGCACGTAACCATCGATTTCGGCGATGATCGCGTGATCCTTCGGACGGCGGGCTTCGAACAGTTCCGCAACCCGCGGCAGACCGCCGGTAATGTCCTTGGTCTTGGCGCCTTCACGCGGGATACGCGCGACAACGTCACCTGCCATGATCTGCTGGCCGTCTTCGACCGACAGGATGGCGTCCACGGACATCGGGTAGGTCAGCGGGTTACCGGCGTCGTTGCGCACCGGCTCACCGTTGCTGTCCACCAGGATGATCTCCGGCTTGAGGTCAGAGCCCTTGGGCGCCGCACGCCAGTCGATCACGATCTTCTGGGTCATGCCGGTGGCTTCGTCGGTCTCGTCGCGCACGGCGAGGCCCGAGATCAGGTCGACATACTTCGCGGTACCCGGCTTCTCGGCGATGATCGGCAGGGTATAGGGGTCCCATTCGAACAGCTTGTCGCCGCGGCTGACCTGCTGGCCTTCCTTGACGAACAGCTTGGAGCCGTAGCCCAGCTTGTGG
The DNA here is from genome assembly GCF_041224635.1 of Leisingera sp. XS_AS12. Classification (NCBI taxonomy): domain Bacteria; kingdom Pseudomonadati; phylum Pseudomonadota; class Alphaproteobacteria; order Rhodobacterales; family Roseobacteraceae; genus Leisingera; species Leisingera sp. XS_AS12. The sequence goes on along the minus strand of NZ_JBGFGM010000026.1, from coordinate 17,432 downwards.
CTGGCGCGTTCCTCGCCGTGTTCGTCCTGGATGATCAGCTTCATGTTGCGGCCGACAACCAGAACTTCGCCGTTGGCGTTTTCCAGCGTCTGCGGCATCTCGAAGACGATCTTGCCTTCCTGCGAGGCTTCCAGGAACGACTGCTGGCCACCCTGCGCAACACCGCCGATGTGGAAGGTCCGCATCGTCAGCTGCGTGCCAGGTTCACCGATCGACTGCGCCGCGATGATGCCGACGGCCTCGCCGGTGTTCACCTGCGTACCGCGCGCCAGGTCACGACCGTAGCACATGGCGCAGACGCCCTCTTCGCTTTCACAGGTCAGCGGCGAGCGGATACGGGTCGACTGAACGCCGGCCTCTTCCACAGCATCCGCCATGCGCTCATCGATGAGCTGGCCTGCGGCGACGATGATCTCGTCGGTGCCGGGACGCTTGATGTCGTCGGCGGCGACACGGCCCAGGATACGCTCACCCAGGGACGCCACGACCTCACCATCGTTCACGGCCGCTTCCGCGGTGATCGCACGCTCGGTGCCACAGTCGTGCTCGCGCACGATGCAGTCCTGCGCCACGTCCACCAGACGACGGGTCAGGTAACCCGAGTTCGCCGTCTTAAGCGCGGTATCCGACAGACCCTTACGGGCACCGTGGGTGGAGTTGAAGTACTCCAGAACGGTCAGGCCTTCTTTAAAGTTCGAGATGATCGGGGTCTCGATGATGTCGCCGTTCGGCTTGGCCATCAGGCCGCGCATGCCGCCCAGCTGCTTCATCTGGGTAACCGAGCCACGCGCACCGGAGTGGGCCATCATGTAGACCGAGTTCGGCTCCATCACGGCGCCGTTCTCGTCCCGCTTGTCAGCGGAGATGGTGCCCATCATCGCTTCGGTGACCTTGTCGTTACACTTCGACCAGGCATCGACAACCTTGTTGTACTTTTCGCCCTGAGTGATCAGGCCGTCCATGTACTGCTGTTCGAAGTCCTTCACCTGTTCGCGTGTCTCATCGACCAGCGACCACTTGTTGTCCGGGATCACCATGTCGTCCTTGCCGAAGGAGATGCCGGCCTTGAACGCTTCGCGGAAGCCCATGGTCATGATCTGGTCACAGAAGATGACCGACTCCTTCTGACCGCAGTAGCGGTAGACGGTGTCGATGACCTGCTGAACTTCTTTCTTCCGCAGCAGACGGTTGACCAGCTCGAAGGGCGCCTTGGCGTTCTTGGGCAGCAGCGCGCCCAGACGGACACGGCCCGGGGTGGTCTCAAAACGCTTGAGAACCTCGTTGCCTTCCTCGTCGATCTGCGGAATCCGCGCGGTGATCTTGGAGTGCAGGTGCACTTCACCGGCATTCAGCGCGTGCTCGACTTCCTCGATCGTGCCGAAGATCTTGCCTTCGCCCGGCATGCCTTCGCGTTCCAGGGTCACATAGTAAAGACCCAGAATCATATCCTGCGAAGGAACGATGATCGGCGCGCCGTTTGCGGGCGACAGAACGTTGTTCGTCGACATCATCAGGACGCGCGCTTCCAGCTGTGCCTCGAGGCTCAGCGGGACGTGCACAGCCATCTGGTCACCGTCGAAGTCCGCGTTGAACGCCGAGCAGACCAGCGGGTGCAGCTGGATGGCTTTACCTTCGATCAGCGTGGGTTCGAACGCCTGGATGCCCAGACGGTGCAGCGTCGGTGCGCGGTTCAGCATCACCGGGTGTTCGCGGATCACCTCATCCAGAATATCCCAGACTTCGGGACGCTCTTTCTCGACCAGCTTCTTCGCCTGCTTCACGGTCGAGGAAAGGCCCTTGGCCTCCAGACGCGAGTAGATGAAGGGCTTGAACAGTTCAAGCGCCATCTTCTTGGGCAGGCCGCACTGGTGCAGCTTCAGCTCGGGACCGGTCACGATGACCGAACGGCCGGAGAAGTCGACGCGCTTACCCAGAAGGTTCTGACGGAAGCGGCCCTGCTTGCCTTTCAGCATGTCGGACAGCGACTTCAGCGGACGCTTGTTGGCACCGGTGATGACGCGGCCGCGGCGGCCGTTGTCGAACAGCGCGTCCACGGATTCCTGCAGCATCCGCTTTTCGTTGCGGACGATGATGTCCGGCGCGCGCAGCTCGATCAGACGCTTCAGACGGTTGTTCCGGTTGATGACGCGGCGGTACAGGTCGTTCAGGTCGGAGGTCGCGAAGCGGCCACCGTCCAGCGGCACCAGCGGGCGCAGTTCCGGCGGGATGACCGGGATCACGGTCATGATCATCCATTCCGGACGGTTGCCCGACTCGAGGAAGGATTCCACGACTTTCAGACGCTTGATGATCTTCTTGGGCTTCAGTTCGCCGGTCGCTTCGGCCAGTTCGGCGCGCAGCTGCTCGGCTTCTGATTCCAGGTCGATCTGGGCCAGCATGTCACGGATTGCCTCGGCGCCGATGTTGGCGGTGAAGGCGTCCATGCCGTACTGGTCCTGAGCATCCATGTACTCTTCTTCGGTCATCATCTGACCATAGGTCAGGTCGGTCAGGCCCGGCTCGATGACGACGTAGTTTTCAAAGTACAGGACCCGCTCCAGATCGCGCAGGGTCATGTCCAGCATCAGGCCGATGCGGGACGGCAGCGACTTCAGGAACCAGATGTGTGCAACCGGTGCCGCCAGTTCGATGTGGCCCATGCGCTCGCGGCGCACTTTCTGCAGGGTAACCTCGACGCCGCACTTTTCGCAGACGACGCCGCGGTACTTCATCCGCTTATACTTGCCGCACAGGCATTCGTAGTCCTTGATCGGGCCAAAGATCCGGGCGCAGAACAGGCCGTCGCGCTCGGGCTTGAAGGTCCGGTAGTTGATGGTCTCGGGCTTTTTGATTTCGCCATAGGACCAAGACAGGATCCGTTCCGGGCTGGCCAGCGAGACTTTGATTTCGTCAAAGACCTTCGGCGGCGTCAGCGGGTTGAACGGGTTGTTGGTGATTTCCTGGTTCATTTTGATACCTCAAATCTTGCGGAAGGGGGGAGCGGGAGAAGGGCGCGGGGCCCTTACTCCTCAACCTCCGCATCCAGGAGTTCCATATTCAGGCCGAGGCCGCGGACTTCCTTCACGAGAACGTTGAAGCTCTCGGGAACGCCCGCCTCGAAGTTGTCCTCGCCCTTGACGATCGACTCATAGACCTTGGTCCGGCCGGCGACGTCATCCGATTTCACGGTGAGCATCTCCTGCAGGGTGTAGGCGGCGCCATAGGCTTCCAGAGCCCAGACCTCCATCTCACCGAAGCGCTGACCACCGAACTGCGCCTTACCACCCAGCGGCTGCTGGGTAACCAGCGAGTACGGGCCTGTGGAACGCGCGTGGATCTTGTCGTCCACCAGGTGATGCAGTTTCAGCAGGTACTTGATGCCCACGGTGACCGGACGTGCGAACTGCTCACCGGTGCGACCGTCGAACAGGATCGACTGACCGGACTTGTCAAAGCCCGCCCGCACCAGCGCGTCATTCACATCGTCTTCCTTGGCGCCGTCGAAGACCGGGGTCGCGATCGGCACACCACGGGTGACGTTGCTTGCCGCTTCCACCAGTTCCTCTTCGGACATGTTGGCGATGCCTTCGTCGTAGACATCGTCGCCATAGGCGTGATGCATCGCTTCGCGCACCGGGGTCAGGTCGCCGGACCGGCGATATTCCTGCAACGCCTCGTCCACCTTGATGCCCAGACCGCGTGCGGCCCAGCCCATGTGGGTTTCGAGGATCTGACCAACGTTCATCCGCGACGGCACGCCCAGCGGGTTGAGGCAGAAGTCGACCGGGGTACCGTCGGCGAGGAACGGCATGTCCTCCATCGGCACCACTTTCGAGATCACACCCTTGTTCCCGTGACGACCAGCCATCTTGTCGCCCGGCTGCAGCTTGCGCTTCACCGCGATGAAGACCTTGACCATCTTCATCACGCCCGGCGGCAGGTCGTCGCCACGACGGACCTTCTCGACCTTGTCCTCGAAACGGGCATCCAGGGCGCGCTTCTGCGCCTCGTACTGCTCGTTCAGGGCCTCGACGACCTGGGCGTCCTGCTCGTCTTCCAGCGCCAGCATCCACCACTGACCACGGCTCAGGCTGTCGAGCAGCTCCTCGGTGATCTCGGTACCGGCGCGCACGCCTTTCGGACCCTTCACCGCGATCTTGCCGACCAGCATCGAGCGCAGGCGCGCGTAGATGTTGCGGTCCAGGATCGCCAGCTCGTCGTCCCGGTCACGGGCCAGACGCTCGACTTCCTCACGCTCGATCTGCAGCGCACGTTCGTCTTTCTCGACGCCGTGGCGGTTGAAGACGCGCACCTCGACCACGGTACCGTAATCGCCCGGCTTCACGCGCAGCGAGGTGTCGCGCACGTCAGATGCTTTTTCGCCGAAGATGGCGCGCAGCAGCTTCTCTTCCGGGGTCATCGGGCTTTCGCCCTTCGGAGTGATCTTGCCGACCAGAATGTCGCCCGGCTCCACATCGGCACCGATGTAAACGATGCCCGCCTCGTCGAGGTTGCGCAGGGCTTCCTCGCCGACGTTGGGGATGTCGCGGGTGATCTCTTCCGGGCCGAGCTTGGTGTCACGGGCGGCGACTTCGAATTCCTCGATGTGAACCGAGGTGAAGACGTCGTCACGCGCGATGCGCTCGGAGATCAGGATGGAGTCTTCGTAGTTGTAACCGTTCCACGGCATGAACGCGACGACCACGTTCTTGCCCAGAGCCAGTTCGCCCATGTCGGTCGACGGACCGTCGGCGATGACCTCGCCCTTGACAACCTTGTCGCCCACCTTGACCAGAGGCTTCTGGTTGATGGTGGTGTTCTGGTTGGAGCGCTGGAACTTGCGCAGACGGTAGATGTCAACGCCCGCATCACCAAGCTCGAGATCCTCGGTGGCGCGGATCACGATACGCTGCGCGTCGACCTGGTCGATGATGCCCGCACGCTTGGCCTGGATGGCCGCGCCGGAGTCGATCGCAACCTTGCCTTCGATGCCGGTGCCGACCAGCGGCGCCTCGGCCCGCAGCAGCGGAACCGCCTGACGTTGCATGTTCGAGCCCATCAGAGCGCGGTTGGCGTCGTCGTTTTCGAGGAACGGGATAAGCGAGGCCGCAACCGAAACCAGCTGCTTCGGGCTGACGTCGATGAGGTCGACGCTTTCGTTCGGTGCCAGCGTGTAGTCGCCCGACTGGCGGGTCGACACGAGGTCGTTCACGAAACGGTTGTTCTCGTCGAGGTTGGCGTTCGCCTGCGCCACCGTGTGACGCATTTCCTCGGTCGCGGACATGTAGTGCACCTCATCGGTGACCTGCCCGTCCTTCACAACCCGGTAGGGGGTTTCGATGAAGCCGTACTTGTTCACCCGCGCGAAGGTGGCGAGCGAGTTGATCAGACCAATGTTCGGGCCTTCCGGCGTTTCAATCGGGCACATCCGGCCATAGTGGGTCGGGTGAACGTCGCGCACCTCGAAGCCTGCGCGTTCGCGGGTCAGACCGCCCGGGCCAAGCGCCGAGAGACGGCGTTTGTGGGTCACTTCGGACAGCGGGTTGGTCTGGTCCATGAACTGCGACAGCTGCGAGGAGCCGAAGAATTCGCGCACCGCGGCCGCAGCCGGTTTCGCGTTGATCAGATCCTGCGGCATCACGGTGTCGATCTCGACGGAGGACATCCGCTCCTTGATCGCACGCTCCATGCGCAGCAGGCCGACGCGGTACTGGTTTTCCATCAGTTCGCCAACGGAGCGGACACGACGGTTGCCGAGGTGGTCGATGTCGTCGACGTCGCCGCGGCCATCACGCAGGTCGACCAGCGCCTTGATACAGGCAACGATGTCTTCCTTGCGCAGGGTGCGCTGGGTGTCCTCGGCATCGAGTGCCAGGCGCATGTTCATCTTCACGCGGCCCACGGCCGAGAGGTCATAGCGCTCGGAATCGAAGAACAGGGTGTCGAACAGCGCGGAGGCGGCCTCGACGGTGGGCGGCTCGCCCGGGCGCATCACGCGGTAGATGTCCATCAGCGCGGTTTCGCGGGACATGTTCTTGTCCTGCGCCATGGTGTTGCGCATGTAGGGACCGACGTTGACGTTGTCGATGTCCAGCACCGGAATGTCGGTGATGCCCGCGTCCAGCAGTTCCTTCAGGGAACCGCCGATCAGTTCGCCGTCCTTGTCGTATTCCAGGGTCAGCTCATCGCCGGCCTCGACATAGATCGCGCCCGTTTCTTCGTTGATGATGTCCTTGGCGACGAATTTGCCGACGATGTGATCGAAGGGAACCAGCAGCTCGGTGATGGAGCCTTCCTCGATCATCTTCTTGACGGCCCGCGGCGTGACTTTCTTGCCCGCTTCGCAGATGATTTCACCGGTTGCCGCATCGACCAGGTCGTAGGTCGGACGGGTGCCGCGCACGCGCTCCGGGAAGAACGGCGTGACCCAACCGCGGGATTTCTCCAGCTTGTAGTGCACGGTATCGTAATAGGCATCCATGATGCCTTCCTGGTCCAGGCCGAGGGCATAGAGCAGGGTTGTCACCGGCAGTTTGCGGCGACGGTCGATACGGGCGTAGACGATGTCCTTGGCGTCGAATTCAAAGTCCAGCCAGGAGCCGCGGTACGGGATGATGCGGCAGGCAAACAGCAGCTTGCCCGAAGAATGGGTCTTGCCCTTGTCGTGGTCGAAGAACACGCCCGGCGAGCGGTGCATCTGGGACACGATCACGCGCTCGGTGCCGTTGACGATGAAGGTGCCGTTCGGGGTCATCAGGGGCATGTCGCCCATGAAGACATCCTGTTCCTTGATGTCCTTGACCGACTTGGCACCGGTGTCCTCGTCAACATCAAATACGATCAGCCGCAGGGTGACCTTCAGCGGCGCCGAATAGGTCATGTCGCGCTGCATGCACTCTTCGACGTCGTATTTCGGCTTCTCGAACGAGTATTTCACGAACTCCAGAACGGAGGTTTCGTTGAAGTCCTTGATCGGGAAAACCGACTGGAAGACCCCCTTGATGCCTTCGCCGTCCAGCGGCTCATCGGCGTCACCGGAGCGCAGGAAAAGGTCGTAGGACGATTTCTGCACCTCGATGAGGTTCGGCATTTCCAGCACTTCGCGGATCTTGCCGTAATATTTACGTAGACGTTTCTGGCCAAGGAACGATTGAGCCATGTCAGATGTCACCTTTCCGAGTTCTCACCGGTCAAGGATGCCGCCGGGCCCCGGCACCTTGCCCATACGAGACAGCGCGTTCGGATCAATTCATGGCCACCGTCCCGAAGGTAGCCTCCCGATCCCTTGAACCTCGCCTGAAAAAGCACCCTCGCAAGGGCCCTTTCTAAGACAGGTTCGGCTGGGCCCGGAAAACTCCGGACCCAGCCAAAATTCCGATGCACCTGAAATGCACCAGTTGCAGGACTTAGGCCAGCTCGACTTCGGCGCCAGCTGCTTCCAGCTTGCCTTTGATGTCTTCTGCTTCGGCTTTGTCCACGCCTTCTTTGATCTTGCCGCCGGCTTCGACCAGTTCCTTGGCTTCTTTCAGACCCAGGCCGGTGATGCCGCGAACTTCCTTGATCACGTTGATCTTGGAGGCGCCAGCGTTCTTCAGAACGACGTCGAATTCGGTCTTTTCTTCTTCGGCTGCACCGCCAGCGTCGCCGCCAGCTGCCATGACAACCGCGCCGCCTGCTGCGGGCTCGATGCCGTATTCGTCTTTCAGGATGGTTTTCAGTTCTTGTGCTTCCAGCAGGGTCAGACCCACGATGCTTTCTGCGAGTGCTTTCAGATCAGCCATTGTATCAGCTCTTTCCGTTTACAGTATGTGTGTTCCAACGTGCGGGCTTCAGCCCCACGCCAGTCATTCAGTGCCAACCGCTTACGCAGCTTCCGCCTTCTCTTCGATGGTCGAAAGGATGCTTGCGATGTTGCTTGCAGGTGCGCCAATTGCGCCGGCGATGTTGGAAGCAGGTGCGCCGAGCATGCTTGCGATCTGAGCGATAAGCTCGTCACGGGAGGGCATTTTCGACACGGCTTCAACGCCTGCGCGGTCCAGAGCGTTCTCACCCATTGCACCACCAAGGATCTCAAACTTTTTGTTTTCCTTGGCGAAATCCTCGGCCACCTTGGCGGCGGACACGGGATCTTCGGAGTAGGTCAGAACGGTCATCCCTGTCAGCAGGTCAGACATGCTTTCACACGGCTTACCCTCGAGGGCGATTTTGGCGAGCCTGTTTTTGGCAACACGCACGGAGCTGTTCGCGTCACGAGCACGTGCGCGCAGATCCTGCATCTCGGCAACTGTCAGACCGGCGTAGTGAGCAACCACCACGACGCCAGAGCTTTCGAAGATCTGGCCGAGTTCCTCGACCACTTTCTCTTTCTGGGCTCTATCCACAGTTCTCTCCAAGTTAGGGATGCTCTCGCATCCCGGCTCATGTTTGCCGATTCCGAGGAACCGGCGTTCAGGTCCGTTTTACGGGATCAGCCAAATCCGCCCGAGGGAATGAAAACCCTCGATCTTCATGGTCTTACCCGTCTCAGGAGGGAAATTAAGGCCCGATCGAGAGGCCACCCACCATCTTGGACGAAATGAAATAAAGCGCACGACGAATCGCACGCTTTATCTCAAGGCCGTGGATAGTCCTATTCGAGCGCTTTTCCAAGGGCAAAAACACCCCTACCCAAAACGGCTCCGGAAGCCTTCCAGGCGCAGTGCGTGGCACCGCGACCTCGAAGCCCACGGTCAGGGCCGGTCAACCTGCACTCAAGCGGCAAGCGCCTGCTTCAGGATCTCGCTCCGGTCCCGGAAGACACTGTCCTGGTCAAACCGCTGCCCGTCCCGGCGCGCTGCCCGTTGAAGGTCCAGCAAGGCCCCACGCGCGTGCGACAGGTCGGAAATTACATCTGCGAGTGCTGCAACGCTGCCGTTTGCAACAAATCGACCGCCGCCAAAGCCTTCAACCAGCTCACGCGCGTACGCGCTGTCATAGCCTACGATCGGCGTGCCGGACATCAACGCCTCGATCAGGCAGCGCGGGCTTTCCGGCGTCTTGTGACAGAAGACAAACAGATGCGCCTGCCGCAGAGCCGCAATCACCGCTTCGCGATCTGCCACGAAACCGGGCATCGCAACGACCTCATCGATCCCCGCCTGCCCGGCCGCGCGCCGCATGTCTGCCAACATGGGGCCATCGCCCAGCCAGCGCGCGCGAAAGTCCACGCCCCCAGCCTTCAGCTGCGCCAAGACCTCGAGCCACTCCAGCGGCCCCTTCATGTCGTCTGCCCGACCCGCATAAACGATCTGCAGCGGTCCCTGCCCGGTCGCGCGCTGCTTGGCCGCGAAGTCCTCCTCCGTGATCTGCAGACTGCGGTCCAGCAGAATGTCATGCACGACCTTGGGGTTGCGGCAGAACGGGGCGTAGGTGTCATAGGTGTCCCGGCCATGAAACAGCCCCACGGCGGCGCGGCGAATGACTGCCTTCTCCAGCTGCCACATCGGCCCCGCGGTCAGGCGCTTGCGCAGCCGGGTCTTGAACGACCCGCTGGCCGCTGTCAGCCGCGTCACGGCACTTTCGACACGATCCGTCCAGACGGCAAAGGGACGGTCTGTGCCATGCGCCACGAAACTCGCCACCGCACCCCAGTCGCCAAACAGCCCACCGATGGCAAAAGACAGGATGTCGGCCTCATCGATCAACGCCGCGATCCGCGCCCGTGTCGGACCGAGACACCGGGCAAACCGCAACGGGGTATAAGCGCAGGGCAGCGGGTGCAGGACCACGCGATCGATGTGGCCCGCCGCGTAGGGGCTCCACCCCTCTGGCGGCGGCGCATCAATGACCGGCATCATCGCCGCGACGGTGGCGAAATTATCCGCCCACAAACGCAGCCCTACCCGCGCCTGGTCCTCCAGAAACAACTGTTCGCCCACCCGGTACAGGGGCACAGGCGCATAGATCAGGAGTCTGTTGCTCGCGGGCTGCCTCATATCGACCTTCATGTCGCTAGTCTTCTGGCGCCAAGATAGACCCTGCGCACAGCCCCATGTCCATGAAAAAAGGGCGCCCCGACCGGGACGCCCCTACATAGCAGTCGCGTTATGTCGCGATTACTCGCTGACCGCGTTGTCGACATCAACCGTGACGCCCGGACCCATGGTCGAGGAGAGGTTGATTTTCTTCATGTAGGCACCCTTGGCACCGGTCGGCTTGGCCTTGGCCACGGCCGACACGAAGGCGCGGATGTTTTCGACCAGCTTGGCTTCGTCGAAGGACGCTTTGCCGACGCCTGCGTGCACAACGCCGCCTTTTTCTGCCTTGAACTGGACTTCACCGCCCTTGGCTGCTTCCACGGCCGCTTTCACGTCCATGGTCACGGTGCCGACTTTGGGGTTCGGCATCAGGTTGCGCGGGCCCAGGATTTTGCCCAGACGGCCAACGACCGGCATCATGTCCGGGGTCGCGATGCAGCGATCGAACTCGATGGTGCCGCCCTGGATGGTTTCCATCAGGTCTTCGGCGCCGACGATGTCTGCACCGGCTTCCTTGGCTTCGTCAGCCTTGGCGCCACGGGCGAAGACAGCAACACGCATCGCCTTGCCGGTGCCGTTCGGCAGGCCGACCACGCCGCGGACCATCTGGTCTGCGTGGCGGGTGTCGACGCCCAGGTTCATGGCGATTTCGACGGTCTCGTCGAACTTGGCGTTGGCGTTGGCCTTGATCAGGGCAACAGCTTCTTCCACGGACAGGTTTTCCTTGCCAGCGAAAGCTTCGCGCGCCGCGCGGGTACGTTTACCGAGCTTTGCCATCTTACTTCACCTCGATGCCCATGGAGCGGGCAGAGCCCAGGATGATCTGCATTGCCGCGTCGATGTCGTTGGCGTTCAGATCTTTCATCTTGGCTTCGGCGATTTCTTTCACCTGGGCCACGGTCACGGTGCCGACGGTCTCGCGCGACGGGTTGTTCGCGCCGGATTTAATCTTGGCAGCCTTCTTCAGGTAGTAAGACGCGGGCGGCGTCTTGATGTCCATGGTGAAGGACTTGTCCTGATAGTAGGTGATCACGGTCGGGCACGGCGCGCCGGGCTCCATGTCTGCGGTCTTGGCGTTGAACGCCTTGCAGAATTCCATGATGTTGATGCCGCGCTGACCCAGAGCGGGGCCAACCGGCGGAGAGGGGTTTGCCTGACCTGCAGGAACCTGCAGCTTCATCGAACCAACAAGCTTCTTAGCCATTTGGTTTTCCTTTCAACGAGGACAAGACGCGTCCTGCCCGGTGTGTGTTGCGTGGTCGGACGTCAGGGTCGCGACCCGTCCATCTCCCACGAGAGAATCTCGCCCGAAGACGATAGAGGCGGCGTTTACAGGGGATTGGTGGGATTGGCAAGTGGCGGCGCGGCATCAGCGGCGGCCGGCGGGCCAAACCCTCTTGTCCGGAATAAATAATAAATGCTAATTCTTATTATTAAACAATGGAGACCCCCAATGACCCGACTGATCCCGCCCGTGCTGTTTCTTCTCCTGCTCCTGTGCCTGATGCCATTGAGCCTGCTTCACCCGGACTCGCTGGTGATGCGCGCCGATGCCGCGATGCCCTGGGACATTCCAATTGCCCTTGGCCTGACGGCGCTGTTTTGGGGCTCCTGGCATTTCAAACGGAAAAAGGCCGAGATACACACGTTCCGGCAACCGCAGGATCTGATCACCGACGGCCCGTTCCGCTACAGCCGCAACCCGATGTACCTGGGCTTTTTCCTGCTGCTCGTGGGAGCCGCCTTCTACGTCAACACCTGGTGCGCGCTTGCTGCGCCGCTGGCTTTTCTTCTGACCGCAATGTACTGGTACATCCCGCACGAGGAACGCCGGATGCGGGCCGCCTTCGGTGCCGCATACGATGATTATGCCCGAACAACGAGACGGTGGATCTAAGTGGCAAGACCCAAACCCGATGCGGAGAAGATCAGGGCGCGGCTGATTGCCGAGGCCGAGGCCCAGCTGCAAGCCTCGGACGGCCGCAGGCTGGTGCTGTCCGACCTTGCCCAGCGCCTCGGCATGTCGCAATCCTATGTCCACGCCTTCTACCCGACCAAGGCAGATCTGGTGCGCGCATTGGTGGCCAGGTGGTTTGAAGAGGTCGAGGCCGCGTCACGGCAGGCGGCAGCGGCCGAGGACGATGCGGAGGCAAGGCTCGAACAATGGGTTCTGTCCATCCTCCGGATCAAGCGGAGCAGCTTCGACGCCAATCCCAAACTTTTCCACGCCTATCTGCAGCTGGCGGCCGGGCATATGGACCTTGTGCGGAACCATGTCGCAGCGCTTCGGGATGATCTGACCCGCATCGCGCGCGATATGGTGCCCGAAGACGAGGTGGACGCCGCGGTGCTCGTGATCGAAAATGCCACCCTGCTGTTCCGCACCCCTTCCAACATCGCCGCCTACCGCGACAGGGCCACGGACGCCTCTGCCAGGGCGGTCTGCCGACTTCTGACCGGCAAGCGGCCGCTCCTGCACAACAGACCGCTGCGAAATTGACACCGGCCGATGGCTTTGCGCCATCCGCCGCAAAGCTGCCATCGGCGAAATCCCGGCGGAAGTCCACCCGCCCCGCAAACAAAAAACGCCGCGTTGAACCCAACGCGGCGCTTCAAATTCCGTAGAGCGGGCAACCTGCCCGCTGCCAATCACCCCTGTTTGGTGACCTGAGTAAAGTCCAGCTCCACCGGGGTTTCGCGGCCAAAGATGGACACGGTGACCTTGAGCTTCTGGTTGTCGTCGTCGACCTCTTCGACCATGCCGTCGAAATCCTCGAACGGGCCGTCGTTGACCTTGACCTTCTCGCCCACCTCGAAGGTGATCAGGGTGCGCGGTGCCTCGACGCCTTCCTCGACGCGGCCCAGGATGCCCTGCACCTCGGCATCGCGCATCGGCATCGGGCGGCCCTGCGGGCCGAGGAAGCCCGTGACGCGGTTGATCGAGGAGATCAGGTGGTAGCCGCGGTCGGACATTTCCATGTGCACCAGCACGTAGCCGGGCATGAAACGGCGCTCGGTCGAGACCTTCTTGCCGCGGCGGATCTCGATCACCTCTTCGGTGGGGACCAGTACCTCGTCGATTTCGTCCTCAAGGCCCTGTTCAGCGACCGAGGTGCGGATCTGCTCTGCGATTTTCTTTTCGAAGTTCGAAAGAACGCTGACCGAATACCACCGTTTCGCCATGAACCGTCGTCCTTGTTCTGCCGGGCCGGCAAATGCCGCGCCGCTGCCTGTTCATACGTTGCAGCAAATGCTGCGCTCTTCAACAAAAAGCGGCGTGCAAACCGAATCGCTGCACGCCCGCCTCAATAGTTCCCGCTCACGTACCGCCCATTGCCGCCAAGATCAAGTGCCGCGCGGCTGGTGCGGGCCGGAGCCGTAATACTGCCGCAGGCTTAGCTGAACATCCCCAGAAGCCCCTGAAGGCCAAAGCGGATCAAGAGATCGACCAGCGCAAAAAACACCGCCGTAAGCGCCGCCATGATGAAGACCATGACCGTGGTCAGCAGCACCTCACGCCGGGTCGGCCAAACGACCTTCGACACTTCGGCACGAACCTGCTGGATAAACTGAACTGGATTAATAGTCGCCATGCTGGGGGGATCTCTCTGCTAGCAGTGTTGGCGATTTAACGCCTGCAGGCGGTGAATTCAAGCCCTGTGCAACGGCAGCCCCGCCAGCGCGCGCCCGGTCAATCCAATTTTAATCCACTTGCGACAGAACGGACGACAGCCCGGCCGCGCCGCACCACCGGCACGACGGCCCAACACTCGCGGATTTGATGAGATCGGATGCCATGACACCAGCCTATTCCCTCTCCCAAGCGGAACAATTCGAACGGGATGCCAAGCTCGAGAATGCGGTCCTCGCCTATTCGGGGATCTTGGCCCGCAACCCCAAGAACGCGCGCGCGTCGCAAGCCCTGACCTCGCTGCGTGACCGGCTGCGCGAGCAGCGCGAACCCTCCGAAGACACCCGGGCGGAACTGGAGGAAGCCCTGGCCGCGGGTCAGCATTTCGAGGCTGCGGAAAGCTGCGGCGCGTTGCTCAAGACGTTTCGCGAATCGCACTTCCTATGGGATTTCCTCGGCCGCTGTCACCTCGCTGCCGGGCATCTGGACAATGCCGCCACCTGCCTGAACAGGGCGCTTGGCATCGACCCGCGGGTCGCCAGCACCCACGCAGCGATGGGCCGCGTCCACATGGCCCGCGGACAGCTGGACACGGCGGTCCGTCTTTACGAAGAAGCTCTGACGCTGGACCCGGCCTGCCTGCTGGCCCTGCGCAGCCTGGCCGAGGCGCTGACCACTCAGGGGCGCACGACCGCAGCGGCGGCACATCTGCGCAATGCCGTTGCGCTGGCGCCGGAGGATGCCTCGCTGCATGCCGAGCTCGCGAAACTGTATCTGCTACTGGGGCAGACGGAGGACGCCAAGGCGCTGTTCGATCAGGCCGCCACGCTGAACCCTGCCCTGACCGAGGCGCATTACCAGCTCGGCCTGCTGCACCTGGAGGCGGGTGAGCCCGCCCGGGCGCTGCCCTGCTTTGACAGGATCCTGCAGGAAAACCCGGCCCATGATCCGGCCCGCACCCAGCGTCTCGTTGCGCTGGCGGCGATGAACGATTGGCGCTGGGTTGCGGAATACGACAGCCACCGTCGCCTGCTGGGTCTGCGCGGCGCCGGGTGTGAGCCCAGTGCGCTGATGCAGATGGAGGACAACCCGGACCTGCTGCGGATCCGTGCGCAGGCCTTCGCCAGCGATCAGCTGCCTACCCTGCCGCCCCTGTCCCACGCCCGACCCGAGCAGCGCCCCGAGCGCGTGCGGCTGGGATATTTCTTCGTCAGCTCGCAAGGCCCCCAAGTGCTGATGAGTCACGGCAAGATGCTGGCGGCCCATGATGCGCAACGCTTTGAGGTGCTGGTGTTTGCGCATGGCGGCTGCCTGGACGAAGCGACGCGTGAGGGGTTTCAGAACCTGGGCCTCAAGGTGCATGACTGCGGCGGCCAAGCGCCTGCCCAGGTCGCAAAGGCAGCACGACAGCAGCACCTTCACATCGCGATCGACCTCAGCGGCAGCGCCACGACGGCCCGCGCCCGCTTGTTCACTGAACGGCTCGCGCCCCTGCATGTCGCGTGGCCGGGTTACCCTGGCACGTCAGGCACCGCGGCATTTGACTATCTGCTGGGCGATGCGACCACCTGCCCACCCGGCAGCGAACGCTTTCACAGCGAGCATCTCCTGCGCCTGCCCGTAGGACATAGCGCGATTACCGCACGTCCGGCAGCGCGCAACCCCGAGACCCTCGCGCAGCGTCGCGCGGAACACGGCCTGCCGGAAACCGGAGCCGTCTTCTGCAGCTTTGCCAACTTCAGCCAGATCACGCCGCGGGTGTTCGACATCTGGATGCGCGTGCTCGCCAAGGCCCCGGACAGCAGCCTGTGGCTGTTGGAAGCCAATGATCACGCGACGTCCAACCTGCGCCGTGCCGCAGCCAAGCGCGGTGTTGACCCCGACCGCCTGATCTTTGCCGCCAGCACCGCTGCGGCTGCATCCGAAGACAGGCTGGCTGTGGCGGATCTGTTTCTCGATACCTTTGTCGTGAACGCAGGCACCGCGGTACGCGCCGCCCTCGCAGCCGGTCTGCCGGTCCTCACGCTGGCTGGACAGCAATACGCCGCCCGCACCGGCGCAAGCTTGCTTCAGGCCGCCGGCTTGGGCGAACTGATCGCCTCGGACGATGCGGATTACGAATCCAAGGCCGCGACGCTCGCGGCTGATCCGGACGCGCTGCAGGCCCTGCGCAACAAGCTTCTGGATCAGCAGGCCCTGGCTCCCCTGTTTTGCGCCGAAAGACAATGTCGTCAGGTGGAAGCAGGCTTTGATGCGGTCTTCGCACGCTACCTCAACGGGCAAGCGGCGGATCATCTCGACATCGCATCGCAGGCTGCCTCGGCATGATGACCGAGGGCGGACGCAATTCGCATCTGTGGGAAATGGCAGGGGCAGCAGGGTTCGAACCCGCGACCTACGGTTTTGGAGACCGTCGCTCTACCAACTGAGCTATACCCCTGTGGTGCGGCATGTCCTACGGCAGCGACGCACTGGTGGCAAGAGGGAAAAACGGATTTTCTGCCAGCAACTGCAACCTCCACCGGTGCCGGGCTTTGCCCCGGCCCGGCCATGCAGTATGACGGGGCAAAACCGGCCCGGTTGACCCCGGCCCGACCGCCACCAACAGAAAGAGCAGCCTCCCGTGAGCCTGAGAAAGAAGATAGCCGACAGTCCGCGTTTCAATCGCACCGTCGAGGGGCTGCTTGCCGGCTACGTGCGATTCGCCTTTCGGACATCCCGGTGGCGGCGCAGCGGTTTTGAGGAGATGGACGCTTGCGTGCGCCGCGGCGAGCCGGTGATCTTCGTTCTCTGGCACCAGCGGCTGATCATGGCACCTTACCTGTTCGACACCTCGCTGGGACGTATCTGCGCGCTGACCTCCTCGGCACGGGCCGGGCGACTGGCGGGGCAGATCCTGGTGCGGCTTGGATTCGAGACAATCCCGATGTCGAGCCACAAGCGCCATGTAGCCCTGTCACGCGAAGTCCTGCGCCGCACCCGGGAGGGCTGCTCGATCGGGATTGCCGCCGACGGGCCGCGCGGGCCGGCGCGGGTGTCTTCCACCGTGCCCATCGTCTGGGCGCGGATGACCGGCTGCCGGGTCTTCACGGTGGCCTTTGCTGAACGCAAAGTGCTCAAACTGCCGACCTGGGATCAACAGATGCTCCCCTTGCCCTTCTCGCGCGGCGTGCTGATGTGCCAGGAATGGCGCGACGAAGTGCCGAAAAAGCCGACGGACGATGAGGTGGAGGCCCTGCGTCAGAGCCTGGAAGCCTCGCTTGAGGAAATCACCGATGCGGCCGATGCCGCAGTGAAAGGTAGCGTCCAAACCGGCTGACGTCAGCTCGCCGCGCCGCCTCCCCCCCGGCTTGCAACTGGGTTTCCGTCGCCCCCCCCCATTTTCCTGCTCCTTGCCAATATTCTGGCTGCTTCCGTTCGAAGCTCCGCTGGAGGCTTTGTAGGCTTTGGCACGCATTCGACAGACAGCCAAAAGCACAGCGCGCTCGTGCCGCGCGCCCCTTCCCTCTGCCACGCACAGAAAAAGGGCCTCCCGAGGGAGGCCCTTTCCATCCAGTATCAGGAGACCTGATTACTCGATGATTTTGGACACGACGCCGGCGCCGACGGTACGGCCGCCTTCACGGATGGCGAAACGCAGACCATCTTCCATCGCGATCGGAGCGATCAGCTCAACACCGAACTTCAGGTTGTCGCCCGGCATCACCATCTCGGTGCCTTCCGGCAGGGTCACGGTGCCGGTCACGTCGGTGGTGCGGAAGTAGAACTGCGGACGGTAGTTCGCG
>NZ_JBGFGM010000088.1:0-11540 GCF_041224635.1 Leisingera sp. XS_AS12 | reverse complement strand
CCGACGCGTAGATCTCGACGCCCAGCGATTTGAGAAACGAATTTGTAGCACACATTGCGAAACGCACTCCCCATCATGAGATGGAGATCACTTCGCAGCCGAAGCCATCAGCAGCAACGTGGGGTCGAGACGCCGCTTACGGGCTGACCGCAATTTGGAGTATAGCAAAGTCTGCTGTGGGTGCTCTGCGTTGCAGCGCCGTGGGAGCTCTTGGAAGGCGGCATTGGGCCGATCGCGCCACTCTGGCAGGAAGGGCGGACTGCTGCCGTTCGCTGCACTTCCGAGCCAAGCTTTGCCATATCACGGAAGCGGACATTCCGCCGGGATCACGCCGCCAGACCCGGCGCGACTTGCACAAAAGGCGGTTTCCGGAAGTGCGCGACTCCTCCACGGCAGAACTTCGGGCAAGAATGCAACCATGTAATGCCCCACATTAGCTGCCATAATGCATGCAGGGAATGATTATTTATAATCAGGAAAGTCTTTTTGAAGCATACAGATCGTGCAGAGCGCCAATGGTATTTAGCATCCGTCGAAAAAAATCGTCGTATATTATGGGGAGATCGTAGTTTATCTTACGATCACGTCCGTAAAAGTTTGATCTATTTTTGAAAACCTCGAAGCGTCCTTCCGCCATGTCAGGAATTAGAACAAAGCGCTCAACCAATCGGTGGCGTTTGAAGATTTCATACAAGCGAGCGCTAATATCTAAATGCCCGTCATGCACAATCCTATCTCTGATGGAGCAAATCGTCCAAATAAGTTCATCCTTCACAAAAAGAGTGCCGGCGCGCTCATTCATGGCGAGTGATCCTTTGTCTCCATACTGCTTTGATTTACCTTTAAGTTTTACGATTTTGGAGTAATCAACTTCTCGTCGTTCCGCTTCCAGCCAAACTTTGACAGCATAGTCCAGTAAGCTCCTCATGCGAACGAAGATGGTTTCCAAATGTGCATGCAGGAGTGAAGTTTCAGCGCCAACTGTAGATCGTAAACCAACTTTTTCGTCCCTTGAGTAGAGGTAGGGAGAGCAGTCATTCAGTATGCCGTAAAACTCACCGACAACTTGACTGATTTGTGCGCTTGTTCGTTGGATATTCGTGAGAAGGCCTTGGACATCTTGCAAGTATAAAAACTTATGCAATATTATATCGCTTGTTGATCCGGCAATTAGTTTTTCAAATTGTGTCTTTGTGACTCGGCTTTCGGGCTCAATGCCCGCCATGTGCACCCAGTCAGGAATTTTTTCATGAAATATTTCAAACTCTATGTCAGATATGATAGACCTGCGTATGTGGCCATGTGTTGCTGCACATAGGTTGTCAAAGTCGACATCAATATTAGTGTCCGTGCGACGCCAGTATCCTTGAATATCCTTAAAGTATGCGCGCGATTCCTCATCGCGGACCCGCCTCGACGGCTTGCCGTCCAGGTTTTTTACGGGCCTTGGGTCGTCACCGGAAATTGGCCAACCAGAAATCTTTTTCTCACCGATTGGAACTTGCACTGATATCCTTTGATGCGCACGGTGATTATTTGATCTTTTATCCATATTATAAGAGTAGCTTACGAATATCCAATTAAACTCTTGGCTGGATTTAACACCATTTCCACACTAAGGTTTTATCTGTAGTCGTTGGTCTTTGTTCTTGTTCGTTATCCAAGGGCTCATCAAGGCGTCGCTACCATTCTTGGGGGCGACTACACCATTTCCAACCTTTTCGCCTGCACAGGGTTTCCGTTCCGACAAACCGGGCTTCGGCACGAGGTGGAACGTCGCTGGATTGGTGGCTTCTCTCTCAGTCCTCGAAGAGGCGACCATCGATGGCCTTTGAGAACCGTAAGAACGCGGTCACACTGTCGAAAATGAACCGTGCCTCCTCCATCGTTACCAGTGTCTCGTTGTCATGCGCAAAAGACTGATCGTTTCGGATCGGATTCATCTCTTGAAAAACCGCGATGTGCGTCTTCACGATGCGGTCCGAAACGGGTGTGAGGTTGTGTTTCTGCTGCAAAATCTTGACGTATTTCCCAACGCGTGAGTGGAGCGGATCATCCTTGCCGCAGTCGGGGCCGCCGTGCTTTCGAATGAGGGCTGCAAATCGCTTCATGCAATAAGTGTGCAGTCGGTCTATGGCAGTATGCGGTTTTTTCGCGTCCAGGTCCCGGCGGATGGACGCCACCAGCTCTTCCAAGGTTTCGTTTGGCTCGAAAGCCTCAATGGCGGTGGTGTCGATCTGATCAGCCCGTCCCTCAATGCGGGCTATAGCCGAAAAATAGAGTGTCTCGGTCTTTTCGCTTATTTTGGAGCCAACAAAAAAATAAGCTTCCCTGTGCTCCCAGAGCTCACGGAGAACCTTCGCTGCAAGATGGGGGCTGGCATTCTCGATGAAGGATCGCAGCCGCTTGGCTTTCGAAGTCCCGCGACCGCTGAAAAGTCGGGGCTGCGCAGAAGGGTCAATGTTGACTGTCTCAAAGAAGAAGTCATCGAAGGTCCTGTCGCTGAAATCGAGGACGTATCCATTCTCCATTCCAAGAACTGTTTCGATGGCTTCCCTTTCGAGACGAGGGATGATCTGTTCGTAAGGCTTCTTGAGCACGGGTTGAACACCTTGAATCAGTGGACTTCGAAGGTTCTACGCGATGCAAGCCCCGAGTGCTACACACGGTATCCATGACAAGGATGCAGATGAACAAGCGCCTTCCCCTCGCGTTGTCGCCAGCATAGACAGCAATGGAGTAAACTTGAGCGGGTGTTTCATGACTACATATCTGGCTGAACTATTCGCATGGATTGAAGCTAATCCCGGGGCGACAGCGACCATCAGTGCCGCCATTATCGCGGTATGCGGCGAGCTGCACCGCAAAGACCTTAGACTGGGGGATTTGCTGGCCAGCTAATTGAACGGCAGGCGCCTTTCGCATTCTGTTGTCACAGAAGGAGACAAATACGCATGCTGCGACCAGCTCTAAACCAGCACGATCCCGGCGGGCGACGAATGATCCGCGTTCCCGACGGGGTAGTGAGTTATGCGGAGTTTTCAGAGGATCAAAGGTTTCGGCAAAAATTGATGCGTGATTGGACCGCCGAAGGCCAAGAGAGCCGGACGATACTATGGATCGGTATGAACCCTTCCACGGCGAACATCGACTTCAATGACCCTTCCTGCCACCGAGAGTTCTTGTTTTCGCGGCAGTGGGGATACACGCGTTACCTCAAGGGCAACATACTCGACTACCGCGCCACTTGTCCACGAGACATCCCCCGCGACCTTGGGGCCGCGAGAACCCCACGTAATCTCGAAGCGATAATGGAGATGGCGGACGATGCTGAATGCGTGGTCATTGCTCACGGCAATATGCTGAAAAGGTATCAGCCTGCCATCGACGACGTTCTGCGTGCGGTTGCGCAGAACGGGGCTCCGATGTTTTGCCTGGGGAAGACAGATAAAGGTTTCCCACGACACGTCCTACCCGTGCCTGCAGACGTTCAGCTACAGAGATTGGCTATACTCGAAGCGTGACATTAGCGGTGTCCGCTCTGTCTGCGCTGCGGTCCTCGGGATAAGAGACGTCGCGGCACGTGTCCATGAAGGACAGTTTCGCAGGAACTGCGACGCAGCGAGGGTGCGCTTGGCGAATGTCCGGAAAGGGCCGTTTCCGACAGCCCGACAGTGAGGGCGGAAAGCCGACTTGCGGCGCTGCGGCTCGATGCTCGACTGCCCAGGTTGAAGCGGACCCATGCCGGGGCGCGAATTTCGGGGCATACCCCCCCCCCTGAAATTTCACGCTTGGCGCCAGCTTGCGCGTCAGCAACCGTGGGTTTAGCCTCCCCCAAAAAAGCGGTCACACCAGAGAGCACTATGAAAACTTTTAGCTTCGACGATATTGGAATCGCAAAGATTTTTGCCGACTTTTCATTGAGTATCCCTCCCCATCAACGCGACTATGCTTGGACCGACGAAGAGGTCGAACAGCTTTTCTCTGACCTCGAGGCGGCGTATCGGGGAAACTCCGAGTACTTCCTCGGGACTATTGTTGCGATCGAAGATAAAGCGACTGGCGAACTCAGCGTAGTGGACGGTCAGCAGCGTATGACTACCACTTACCTGCTGCTCACTGCGATTAGAGACTATCTGGATAAGCACGAGATCGGCAAAGAAATATCTACCTCACTTCAAAATAGCTACCTTTTCAGTAGCGACAGGCGGGAGGGTTTCAAGCAGAAGCTTTCCCTGAACACCGATGACAGGGCCTACTTCAAGAAACTCACATCAAGAAACCAAGAAGAAGACTGGCCCCCTAAAGGAAGCCGAACCTCCCACAGGCTTTTGAAGGCTGCGTATTTCCTTGCCGTGAAGCGCGTTGAAGCGATCGCTGAATCAGTCTTGGGCGTAGATGCGCCTGAGACGCTAAATAATTGGATTGACTACCTCGAGCGATCGGCTCAAGTCATTCTGTTGCGGGCTCATGATCAAGCTCGCGCGTTCAAGATGTTTGAGACACTTAACGACCGCGGACTTCGGACCTCTCAGGCTGATCTTGTCAAAAGCTACTTATTCGGCCTTGCGGACCGGCAAGTCGGTGTCGCACAGTCGAAATGGTCGAACATGTTGGAGAACCTCCAGGAACTCGGAGATGACGACCCGCAAGTCTCTTTCCTGCGGCACTACCTGATTGCATTCTCCGGATTTGTGCGCGCCGACGGCGTGTATGACGCCATCCAAACCAGGTATAAGAATGAGGGGACTTCGATCTCCTTCCTGACATCCCTGGCTGAAGCTTCCCGCACTTACACTGCGACCTTTAATCCAGAGAGTGAATTTTGGGACAGTTATTCGCCTGCTTCCCGAAAGCTTCTCACTGATTTCAATTTTTTTGATCTCAAGCCAATGCGACCTCTTTTGCTGGCCATTTCCGCAAAGTTCAGAAAGAAAGAATTTGAAAAATCTATTCGCTTCCTCACCTCACTAAGCCTGCGCCTCGTATTGTCTGCAAGGACGCGAAGTGGTGTAAATGAACAAGCTTTCGCCGACGCTGCCCTAAAAATCACACGAGGTGAGATCTCGAAACACAACGAACTCGTAGCCGCCCTAAAAAAGATATTCGTTTCGGACAAAGATTTCGAGGAGGCGTTCGCAAGTGCTCGTGTATCGAAGGCGGCCTTGGCCCGATATATTCTGAGGGAGTTAGAGCACACTGCGTCGCCAGATAAAGGTGAGAAGGAGTGGGTCAATACCGACCCTAACCAGATCACCCTTGAGCACATACTGCCCAAAGCTCTCCCTGCGGCGGGCTGGGAGAGCTTTGATGCTGATACGCACGCGGAGTTCAAAACTCGGCTTGGCAACCTTTGCCTCCTTCGAAGGAGCGAGAACAACGGTATGCCAAACAGTAGTTTCGCGGCTAAGAAGCCGTTTTTTGAAAAGAGCAGCCTGACTACCACCGCTGCACTCGGAGAATACGAAGGCTGGTCACCGAAGGAGGTGGAAGATCGGCAGAAAGAGATGGCCACCCTTGCGCTGAGGGCGTGGCCAGCTGAATAGCAGAAATCTTTCGGCGAGCCTGAGGGTGTGCTTCGCTCCCCTCAGGCAGTTCGGCCGTTATTCAGGGCTACTCAGCACCCGCTTTTTGCACGTATTAACTAAGGATGCGACGCTGATGCTGCCAGCAGATCAAGAGATCTGCTTCAGGCTCACTTCGGCGCGTAATATAAGTCGACTTAAATGGCCGCTATTGGCTGGACAAAACAAAATAATTTCTGATTTGAGGTCTATATGCAACTTATAATGGGCGGCATTAACGGGGACTATCTGACGAACATCACACTGAACGCGGCTGCTGAGACACAAGAGGTTCTGGCAGCGGTCGCATACGCGACAGATATGAACCTTCTGTTCGACTGGTGTTGGAACAACGGCATTCCACTCAAGTATTTTGGTCGCCTCGACGAAGGCGTCCCGGTCAAACCTTCCATCCTGTCCGCGTTCCTCGCCCGCAAGTCGGCCCGTTTCCAATGCCGCCTCGTTCAGCATCACCATGCGAAGGTAATCTGGTGGCGCGAGTACGGCCTCTACATCGGCTCCGCGAACCTCACTGCGAGCGCTTGGTATAAGAACGTCGAGGCCGGCTGCTTCTTTCCCGAAGCCGAGATCACGGATCAAATGGCCGAAGATATCCTTGAACTATTCGACGTGCTCGATCGGAACTCGACGCCGCTGACAGACGAGTTGCTCGAAGTCATGCAGAAGCGCGCAACGCAGATTGCGCGTTCGGAGCCACCGTCCGAAGAGTTCTGGGACAGCCCGAGTTTCAACCAGTGGTCTGGGCTTGTGCAGACCGGGAAGAAGAAAGCCGCTGACCGCCGCCGGGAGGCATTCCTTGAGGAATGGCACTCTACGCTGCAACAGCTCCGCGATATCGGAAACTTGGTGAGCAAGCCTGAGAACAGGCCCTCTTGGATTGACGGCGATGCCCCTGCAGGCGCTCAGGGCGACCAGTTCCTCCACGCGCACTACTATCAGCGTACCTTTGACGGACGCAGAGCTCTCTACACCGACCATTTCGAGCAAAACCAGAGGAACCCTGATGCTGCGCTCGCTGACGCCATCAAGTGGTGGCGCAACTTACCCAAGGCCCCGTCCGAAGAAGACGTTATGTTGAATTCCACCGCGCCCATGCTGCGGGAGGCGCTCACTGCCGAGGCCATCGAGGATATGGAATATGAGGCCTTCCGCGAAATCTGCATGGGTATACATTCCATCAAAGACTATGCGCGACGCGTCGCGAATAAGGCTGTCGGTCTTCGTGAGGACGGGACGAGGTACACGATAGCAGAAAAGGTCGACGCGCTCTCGAAGCGGATTTGGATCGACAAGTCCGCTGGTGGCAACGACGTGAAGCAGCTCTTGAAGTTCATCCTCTATAGTGGCCCGGAGGCACAGTTGCCGGAGCGCCTCTGGACCGCCTTTCATGATCCGAAATGGAAAATCGAAGGCCTCGGGGTAAGCGCATTGGGCGAACTCGTCGGGTGGGCACTGCCTGATCGCTTCCCCCCCCGGAACGGGCGGACTTCGAAATCTCTAAAGTCTCTGGGATATGACGTAACAGTCCACGTTGGGTGACGTATGCAGAAGCAGCAATTCGACATTGCTTTATCGATTTCCAAACGACTGCTTCGGCGAAGCTGCACCGCAGCGGAGTTCTGCTGCTCAATGTTCGCAGAGGGCCGGTATCGCATGTGAGGTTCCTGGTGTTCTAAGAAACCGGCCCCAACCTCACCTCGAACCCATCGACGACTTGGAAGGGGTAACCCATCTCGCGCGCCACTTCCTGCATCGCATTTGCGTAGCGCAACCAATACGCAGAGCCCGTGGATCGTGTATCAAGATCATCGAGAAATGCTACGATCGTGCTCTTATGGAAATCCAACGGAAGGTCCTGGGTGACCGCCAAATCAATAAACCTGAACATTCCATTGAGGGCAGGTTTATGGAGGTATCCTTTCAGGCCAGTTTCCCCAGATTCAATCGCCCTTGCATGAGTTACAAACTTCTCTGGTGCTTCCATCGCGGCGAGCCGCTCGCTGATCCGCCCGGCACGCACGAATTTCCCCGTCTGTTTATCCTTCATCTTTGTCTTTCTTTCCCTTTCTTGGTTGCACCAGCTGTGGATTCCATTGATGGAAGAAGGGTAGGACTTTAGAGATGTATTCCTTTTTCATACCAGGTTTGAGCTGAAGACTTTTTGTCTTGTCCGCGATCTCGGAGATTTCCTCCAACACGAACTGGCGTGCGAGATTGGCAGTTTCCGGGTTGAATTGGCCTGGGAACGCCACAGCAAAGCAACGCCAATACCAGGCGACCGCAAACCGGTACTGGCGCAGAGTTGCCTCCGCCACGGGTTTACGCTGCCGCCCCCGGAACCCGATAGGCTCGCCAGCAGCCAGAAGACCAACCCATTCCTCAAAGTCCGCCTTGAAGCGCGGCGGCAAGGGCTGTTCTTCATTTGGCGAAGGTTTGAACTGGAGCTGTCCAATCTGTGTTTCAGTCAGACCGAACTCCTCACGAATTTCAGGATGAGCCCGAGCTTTTTCAAAAGTGGCGACACCAGACCTGAACAAGGCGCGCTGAGAAGCCTTCAAGCCTTGTTGCGCCTTCTCGGCCCAGTCTTGGGTCACTCCTGCAGGTTCAATATCAAGCCTAAGGGCAATCCGGCGCAGCGCCAGAAGGCTGTTCTCATGCACGTACCCAAAATCCCGCTCCCTGCACCAGTCACGCAGCCGTAGCCAATCGTCCTTTGCCTCTTCTTGGACTGCTGACTTTCGGGAAATTTGTCCGGAATACGCTTCCAACCCGGAAATCAGAATATTCCGCCAGGCTTGGTACTGTGCCGGATTGCTGAAGTGCTCTGGCACATCCTTCAGATCGTGAGACCAGGTGTCCTCGAAATCATGGGGATGAACGATGTTCGCAAGATCGCCATTGCATAGGAAGGTTTCGTGGAATTCAATCGCGGCCTTCAGTCTTGCCCAGTTCCCTTCGGTAAGTCCGTTAGCCTCGCCCCAGGATTTCAGTTGTTGAAACATCGTTCTGCCACTCCTTTATCAAGGAGATTGGCCGGTTTTTGGTTTTCCAAAGCGGTTTTCTGACATCTTTTTCGTCAGGCCTTCATTTGCAAGGATTGCTGGGCTTCGCAGGCTTCCGGGATCAGAGAGAATTGCCTGGTCCGGGGTGGAAACTTACAAATGCGCCCGGATGGCCATTTCGTCTTTTCGTGCTGGATGCGAATGGCCACCGAGGTGTACCCCGGCGCTTTGCCTTCCTGCAGGTAGCCGACGACGAAACTGTAACCGGTGAGATCCGCCAGACGCTGCAAACTGCTTTTAAGCTTTCGATCGACATCCTTGAGTTTGAACGGTACGGGTTCTTCACCCCGGCTTTGAAAACTCTGAGCGAGCATCCGGAATTCCGGGCGCTGCATTCTATGATGCTGTACGGCTTGGAGAAGGACATCCAGATCCAAATCTGTCCGGGCGGTTTTTAGTCTTTCTGCAATCTGCGAAGCGTATCTGTCCATCTCGGACATGAGCTCGAAGCTGAACTTCGAAAACCGCCATCTGACATACCGGTAATCCTTCGTCAAAGCGATGTTATCAAACAGCACCCGTTCCTCCTGCCATAACTCTGTCGCCAGCTGAAAATGCCTGTGATCGTTGGATCTGGGAGCGCAGCCAAGGCTGCGATAGGCCTTCAATGGCATCCAGTGTTCCTGATTGCGGGCTACAACCCAATCGATACTCGGCAAGGGCAAAATGATGTGCAACTTCGGCGGTTGTAAGCATGGGATTGTCCCTCTTGGTTCGGGAAGGAGATGCGGTCGTTTGCCGAAACTTTGAAAATACGGGGCCAAATTTCTTCTTGCCGACAGAATGAAGGTGTTTGGATGAGATCAGTGAAGCTGTATCGCCGACCCGCCCAGGGTTTCCAGGCCGGACGTCATGGTGGTGCGCTGCCATCTCGGGACGAATTGCCTGAGGGAAAGCCTGATCCTTCAATCTGAACAGGATATTTTCCCCGGCACGCGGCACTGCGGTCGCCATCGGCCCGTCAATCAACACGTGTCAGATGTGCCCGAGAGGTTGGCGCAGGTGTAGTGCCATCCACTCAAAACAAAAAACGGCCTCACCAGAGGCCTTTCTACTCTTTCTGGGTTTCTCTTCTTTCGGGAGGACGGTTTATAGCTTGGTTTCAACGCCTTGACGGGGGGCGGATGCAAATTTCGCAGATGGATATGCAAGTTTGTCAGCCGAAGATGCAGAAATTTCAGCTCGGTGTGCAGGTTTTGCAGATGTCAATGCAGATTTCGCAGGTCCTATTTTCTGACACGGTTGTCAGGGTTCTTCCGTGCATGAAACACGAGAGTTTCCGCGGGCCGTGAACCTCACCGCGCTATGCGAGACCAAGGTTTTTCCGACTTCCAGACCGGGTTTGTTTCTCAAAATTTGAATCGAACGCAACTCCTAATCACGAAGAGGCAACACGTGCCTCGGCCTGCACGTGCAGGCAATTTGTCAAATCTGATTTGTCAAATGATAGGACAAATCAAAACATGAGGAGCATCCCGATGGCTGCAAGTTCCAACTCCGGGCGCAAGAAGTCGTATAACGAGGGACAGGTTTCCAGGGCACTGGCCGATCTCAAAATTCGCGGACTGGAGCCTTCCGTCGAAAATGTTGCCCGACACATGATCGAAGAGCAGCATTTGACGGCCAAGCCCCGCCCGGAGGGTTTGCGGCAAATGATCCAGGAAGTTCAAGACGCCAAAGAGGAACAGCGTGTTTTGAAATTGATCGCCGCCCTCCCGAGGTCGGCAACGGATTTCATCGATCAGGCCATCGACAAGTCTCGCCGTCAACTCGTCGCCGGGATCGCCGAGAGCTTCAGTGAGTTGAAGGAACAAAGCACTCTTCCACTTCAGGAAGCGCAAGAACGGTTACAATCAATGCGTGACGAGCTCCGTAGGAAGCGAGAAGAACAGGATGAGTTCAAGAACCGCCTATCCGCCGAGGAAGAAAGGGTTGCTGTCCTGGAAGCCGAGGTGCAGCGCAAAGACTTGGAACTCGATGATGCAGTTAAGCAAATCATTGCGTTGCGCGCGCAGCTTGAGGCAAAGGATGCCGTGTTGGAAATGTTGCGCCCGCCGGGGCACCAGTAATCCCATCCAGTGGATATGGCCTAATCTCTCAGCGGCTAATTTTTCCGACGTGTGACAGTCATGAGTTCGTGGCACAGGCTGTTCCGGACCGGATTGCTGCCGTTAACTAATCTCGTCGACGATCAGCATAGACACCCAGGCATAAAAGCGGATCTTGTCGGCCAGCCGACCCTCCCGCTCAGCCTGGCTCAACGCTGCAATCGGTTCGGCCAGGGTTGCACGATGGACGCTCTTGCCCGACTTGACCGCGAACACGCTGAGCGCCTTGGCCAGATGTGATTTTCCAGTGCCTGGCATCCGGAAAAGCATGTTCTACCCTTGGTATGCCCGCTATGAGGCGTTCGGTGAAGCCGGGCTCGAGGACCGCCGTCCACACCCCGGCCGGGTTTGGAACCGCATCCCCGACGAGATCCGGAAGGCTCTCGTTGACCTCGCCCTGAATGAGCCGGAACTACCACCGCGTGATCTGGTATTTAGCAAGATTCTCGGTACTGTTGATAGCAGACATTGACGTTCGGCAAATCGACAGATCAGACTGTTTGGATAACCTCGTTGCGACGTAACATCTGCGCAATGGCGGCAAAATTCACCGGAAAAAAACGGCCCTTTCCTGCCGTTCACGCCTATGGACAATGTTGCACTGCAGCTTCACCAGATCAGCCATTGATTAGATCGTGTAGCGTTCTCGCAGAGCAGTGTCCCAACGGTTGGTGTAATTTCCGCCGGTAGCGCGGGCTGAGCTGAGCCTTCGCGTAGCGAAGCGAGGCCCGCGCGAGCCGCTTGGCGGCCATAGTTGTTCTTCGGCTAAGGTTTGGTTTGCCGAC
>NZ_JBGFGM010000081.1:0-414 GCF_041224635.1 Leisingera sp. XS_AS12 | reverse complement strand
CCCGTGTCAGCCCGAAGAAGACGTGGAGCGGCACCTCGGCCGGATGGCTGGCGTCGGCGGCTGTTGGTGCCGGGTGTGCCGTGTGGCTGGACAAGGGGGCAGGGATGGTAGTCCTGTCGGTGCTGCTGTCGATCTGGATGCCGGAGCGGGCAATGATCTGGCTCTGCCTGTAAAACGGCAGGTGGTCCGCGAACTTGGACACCCGGACATGTGCGCTGGCCCCTTCGGTCGGCAGCCCGCCTTCGCTCAGCCGGGGTGCGGCGCCCGCCTTACTGACCCCCTCCTCTCTTCTCTTTTCCCCCCCCCCCCCCCCCCCCCCCCCCCCCCCCCCCCCCCCCCCCCCCCCCCCCCCCCTCCAGGGTTTTCCCTTCCCCCCCATCCACCCCCCCCCCCTCCCCCCCCCCCCCCCCCCCC
>NZ_JBGFGM010000080.1:0-412 GCF_041224635.1 Leisingera sp. XS_AS12 | reverse complement strand
GGGGGGGGGGGGGGGGGGGGGGGGGGGGGGGGGGGGGGGGGGGGGGGGGGGGGGGGGGGGGGGGGGGGGGGGGGGGGGGGGGGGGGGGGGGGGGGGGGGGGGGGGGGAGGGGGGGGGGGGGGGGGGGGGGGGGGGGGGGGGAAAGTAGATAAAGAAGGGGTGATCCGGAACGTCTGCCAGGAGATGAACGTCGAACTTTCGCGCCACCGCTCGCGGTCTTTCGATGAGATGGAGCGCTGGGGCGACGACCTCTCCTCCTTCGACCTGTTGGTTGCGCTGTCGCCGTCATAGGCATAGCCAAGCGCCTTGCCCTTGCTGGGCCAGGAATAGATGACCGTGGCCCCGGGAATTTCGATGTCATGGGTCAATTGCGCCGCGCGAAAGGCGGTTTCGGCCTGGGTCGAGTTGTAGC
>NZ_JBGFGM010000079.1:0-180293 GCF_041224635.1 Leisingera sp. XS_AS12 | reverse complement strand
GAGGATCGCACCGGAGGAGCCCACCAGCGCGCCGACCACGATGAGGAGGTCATTGCCAAGCGAGAAGCCGATCGCCGCCGCGGCCCAGCCCGAGTAGCTGTTCAGCATCGACACCACCACCGGCATGTCGGCGCCGCCGATGCCCATGATCAGGTGGTAGCCGATGAAGAGGGCTGCCAGCGTCATCAGCAACAGCGGCAGGAAGGTGCCGGAGTTGAAGTACCAGATCAGGCAGATGAAGGAGAGCGCCGCGGCACCTGCGTTCAGCGCGTGACCGCCCGGCAGTTTTGTGGCCGCCGAGGTGACCTTGCCCGCCAGCTTGCCAAAGGCAATCACCGAACCGGTGAAGGTGATGGCGCCGATGAAGATGCCGAGGAACAGCTCAACCCGCAAAAAGGCGATCTCGGCCGGGGTCTTCTTGGCGATCAGCTTGGCAAAGGTGCCGAGCTCGTCCGCCGTGCCCGCCGCCGCGGCGGCCGCCACATTGCCGATCTCGAAATGGGCGATGAAGCCGACAAACACCGCGGCGAGGCCGACCAGCGAGTGCATCGCCGCCACCAGCTGCGGCATCTCGGTCATCTGCACCTTCTTGGCGACATACATGCCGATGATGCCGCCGCCCGCGATCAGCAGGACCGACAGCAGCCACAGGCCCGAGCCGGGGCCGATGAGGGTGGCAAAGACCGCCAGCGCCATGCCCGCGATGCCGTACCAGACCGCGCGTTTGGCGCTTTCCTGGTTCGACAGGCCGCCCAGCGACAGGATGAAAAGAACAGCCGCAACGACATAGGCGGCGGTGGTGAAACCGTAATCCATGTGTCCGGCCTCCTTAGGATTTCTGGAACATGGCGAGCATGCGCCGGGTGACGAGGAAGCCGCCGAAGATGTTGATCCCGGCCATGAAGACGCTGAGCGCCGCCAGCAGGATCACCAGCCAGCTGCCCGAGCCGATCTGCATCAGCGCGCCGAGGATGATGATCGAGGAGATCGCGTTGGTCACCGCCATCAAGGGCGTGTGCAGGCTGTGCGCCACGCCCCAGATCACCTGGAAGCCCACGAAACAGGCCAGCGCAAAGACGATGAAATGCTGCATGAAGCTGACCGGCGCGAACAGCCCGACCAGCAGCAAGAGCGCGCCGCCGCCTGCCAGCATGGTGACCTGCGCCTTGGTCTGCGCCTTGAAGGCGGCCACTTCGGCGGCACGTTTTTCCTCCGGCGTCGGCTCCTTCACCTCGGGCTTCTTCTGCGCCGCGATCGCCTGCACCTTGGGCGGCGGCGGCGGGAAGGTGATCTCGCCCTGATACGCCACGGTGGCGCCGCGGATCACGTCATCCTCCATGTCATGCACGATCTGCCCGTCCTTGCCCGGCGTCAGATCACTCATCATGTGGCGGATGTTGGTGGCGTAAAGCGACGAGGCCTGCGCCGCCATGCGGCTGGGGAAATCGGTGTAGCCGATGATGGTGACGCCGTTGTCCGTGACGATCTTCTCATCCGCGACGGTCAGCTTGCAGTTGCCGCCCTTCTCGGCCGCGAGATCCACGATCACCGAGCCCGGCTTCATCGCCGCGACCATGTCCTCGGTCCACAGCTCCGGCGCTTCGCGGTTGGGGATCAGCGCGGTGGTGATAACGATGTCCATCTCCGGTGCCAGCTCGCGGAACTTGGCCAGCTGCGCTTCGCGGAATTCCGGGCTGGACACAGAGGCATAGCCGCCGGTGGCGGCCCCGTCCTGCTGCTCCTCCTCGAAATCGAGATAGACGAACTCGGCGCCCATCGATTCCACCTGTTCGGCCACCTCGGGGCGCACGTCGAAGGCGTAAGTGACCGCGCCCAGCGAGGTTGCAGTGCCGATCGCGGCGAGGCCCGCAACACCCGCGCCCACCACCAGCACCTTGGCCGGCGGCACCTTGCCCGCGGCGGTGATCTGGCCGGTGAAGAAGCGGCCGAAGTTGTTGCCCGCCTCGATCACCGCGCGGTAGCCCGCGATATTGGCCATCGAGGACAGCGCGTCCATCTTCTGCGCGCGGCTGATCCGCGGCACCATTTCCATCGCGATGACATTGGCGCCCTTGGCTTTGGCGGCCTCCATGCCCGCCTCGTTCCCGGCGGGATTGAAGAAGGAGATCAGCGTCTTGCCCTTGGTCAGCCGCTTCAGCTCGGTCTCATTGGGCTGGCGCACCTTGGCGATGATGTCGGCCGTCTTCCACAGCTGCGCCGCGGTCTTGACGATCTCGACGCCTGCCTCGGCGTAGGCGGCATCCGAAAACCCCGCCGCCGCCCCGGCCCCGGTCTCAATCGCGCAAGTGTAGCCCAGCTTCTGCAACTGACGCGCAGAGTCCGGCGTCAGCGCAACGCGCGCCTCTCCATTCGCCGTTTCCTTCGGCGTTCCAATAAGCACTTTGATGTCCTCCCGTTGCACGGTGTTCCCAGCGGGACCGGGACGCCGCGTTTGCCGGAAAGTATTTGAGCGTTTTACTTAGTAGTCAATATTTTTCCGAGATCGTATTTTTTGCAGTTTAAAAACAGCCAAGTAGTTAGGCGAATTTGCTGTTTGCGGTATTTTTTTTGATCTAGTGATAAAAAAATATTTGACAGCTGAGGCCCTCCTCCACAGTCTGAGAGCCACAGGGAGGACCCCATGAACACTGAAATGCTCAGCACAGGCACGGCCTGGGCGGAGACCGGAGATCTGCATGCCTTGATGCGGCGTGCCGCCCGGATCCGCGACGCCCACTGGGGGCGCACGGTCACCTATTCGCGCAAGGCCTTCGTGCCGCTGACCAACATGTGCCGCGACACCTGCGGCTACTGCACCTTCGTCAAGCACCCGGATTCGCCGGAGGCCAACATCATGACGCCGGAGCAGGTGCTGGCGACCGCCCGGAAGGGCGAGCGCGAGGGCTGCAAGGAGCTGCTGTTCAGCCTCGGCGAGAAGCCGGAACTGCGCTATGAGAAGGCGCGCAAAGGGCTGGAACGGCTGGGATATTCCCGACTGACGGACTACTTGCGCGACATGTGCGAGCTGGTGCTGGAGGAAACCAGCCTGCTGCCGCATGTGAACGCGGGCACCCTGACAGACGACGAGATCGACGTGCTGCGGCCGGTCTCGGCCTCGATGGGGATGATGCTAGAAACCGTCAGCCGCCGCCTGACCCGCAAGGGCCAGCCGCATTACGCCTGCCCCGACAAGGTGCCAGTGCAGCGGCTGCGCACGCTGGAGCGGGCGGGGCAGAAACAGGTGCCCTTTACCACCGGCCTCTTGATCGGCATCGGCGAGAGCTTTGCCGAGCGGATCGAGGCGCTGCATGCGATCAACGCGGCGCACGCCCGCCACGGCCATATACAAGAGGTCATCATCCAGAACTTCCAGCGCAAGCCGGATATCGAGATGGCCAACCACCCGGAGCCCTCGCTGGAGGACATGCTGCGCACCATCGCGGCGGCGCGGATCATCCTGGCGCCGGAGATCAGCCTGCAGGCGCCGCCGAACCTCAGCGCGCGCCACATCGCCTATCTGGAAGCGGGCATCAACGACTGGGGCGGGATTTCCCCGGTGACCATCGACTTCATCAATCCCCAGCATGAATGGCCGGAGATCCGCGCGCTGGCGCAGTCCAGCACCCAGGCCGGGTTCGAGCTGCGCGAGCGGCTGACCGTCTACCCCCGCTACCTGACCCGCGATCAGGACTTCATCAACCCCGCCATTCTGGCCCGTGCCGCAGGCATGGCCGGATCTGGCGGGCTGGCCCGCGATCAACGCCACATCGGAGAGACAGCATGACCCTTCAGCCCGCATCCGAGAAGTTTGCCGCCCCGCCTGCCGCTCTGCCCGCGGCCGTCGCCGGGGCCTCTGCTCCGATCCGCTCCATCCTGGAAATGGCGCTGGAAGGCGGCGAGGTGTCCGAGGCGGAGGGCGTCGAGCTGTTCCGCACCACCGGCGCCGATGCCGAGGCGGTCTATGCCACCGCGGATGAGCTGCGCCGCCGCGCCAATGGTGACCACGTCTCCTTTGTGGTGAACCGCAACATCAACTTCACCAACATCTGCTACATGGGCTGCCGTTTCTGCGGCTTTGCCAAGCGATCCGAGGACAAGGACGCCGAGTGGCTGGAGCCTGAGCAGATCGTCGAGCGCGCCCAGCAGGCCTGGGACCGCGGCGCGACCGAGGTCTGCATTCAGGGCGGGCTGCACCCCAAGATGGAAGGCACCTATTACCGGGACATCGTGCGCGCCATCAAGGCCGCACTCCCGGACATGCACATCCACGCGTTTTCACCGTTTGAGATCTGGTATGGCGCGTCCAAGACCAAGATGCCCTACCACGATTTCCTGGCGGATCTGAAGGAGGCGGGCCTTGGCTCGATGCCGGGCACCGCGGCGGAGATCCTCGATACCGAAGTGCGGATGCAGCTCACCAAGAACAAGCTGAGCGCCGAAAAATGGGTCGAGATCATCCGCGCCGCGCATGAGGTCGGCATCCCGACCACCGCCACCATCATGTACGGCCACATTGACGCGCCCGAGCATTGGGCCGCCCACATCCGGCTGCTGCGCGATATCCAGAAGGACACCGGCGGCTTTACCGAGCTGGTGCCGCTGTCCTTTGTACATACCGAATCGCCGCTCTGGGCCAAAAACCCGGACAAGGTGCGCCCCGGTCCCACCGCGCTGGAGGTCGACCTGATGCATGCGGTCTCGCGCATCATGCTGCACGGCTGGATCGACAACATTCAGGTCAGCTGGACCAAGCTGGGCGCGGCCCGCGCACAGCAGATGCTGTCACGCGGCGTCAACGATCTGGGCGGCACGCTGATGAACGAGAGCATTTCGCGCGCGGCAGGCTCGGACCACGGGCAGGAGATCACGGCGCGCGAGCTGACGCAGATCATCCGCGCCGCGGGCCGGGTGCCGGTGCGCCGCAACACCATCTATGAAATCCGCGACATCTATGATGACCACGACCCGGAGGAGCTGGCACCGCTGGTGGACCGTCGGGGCCGCAACCCGCTGGATTTCCTTGATATGTTCCCCGAACGCAGCGCGCTGGAGGCAGCGGAATGAGCGGCGCGGCGAAGCATAAGGTCACCCTGCTGGCGGGCGGCGTTGGCGGGGCCAAGATGGCCGAGGGGCTGGCGGCGCTGCCGGATGTGGAGCTGTCGGTGATCGGCAATGTCGCCGATGACGACGAATTTCACGGACTGTGGGTCTCGCCCGATATCGACACGCTGACCTACAGCTTGGCGGATGTGATTGACCGCAACCAGGGCTGGGGCGTGGCGGATGAAAGCCACCGGGCGCTGGACACGCTGACGAGGCTCGGCAATGACACCTGGATGTCGCTGGGCGACCGCGACTTTGGCCTGCATATCCACCGCACCATGCGGCGGCTGCGCGGCGAGCGGCCCAGCGTGATCGCCCGCGACGTGGCGCGCGCCTTCGGGGTCGCGGCAGAGATCCTGCTACCCACGGACGACCGGGTGCAGACCCGGGTGCGGACCGATGCGGGCTGGCTCAGCTTTCAGGAATATTTCGTGCGCGAACGCTGCGCGCCGGAGGTCCGCGAGCTGGCCTTTGACGGCATCGAACAGGCCCGCCCCACGCCCGAGGCGCTGGCGGCGATCGCCGGGGCGGATCTGATCGTGATCGCGCCCTCCAACCCGCTGGTCAGCATTGCGCCGCTGCTGGAGACCCCGGGCATCCGGGACGCGGTGCGCGCCGCGCCCGCCTTCAAGGTGGCGGTCAGCCCCTTCATCGCGGGCAAGGTGGTCAAGGGGCCGGCCGACCGGATGATGGCGGCTCTGGGGCTGCGCGCGGATGCGGCGGGCGTCGCCGAACGCTATGCCGGTGTCGCACAGACCTTGGTGATCGACCACCAGGACGAGGGTCTGGGTGATGAGATCCGCGCCCATGGCATGACGCCGATCTGCGCCCATATCCTGATGAAGGACAAGGCCGACAAGGCCCGGCTGGCGCGCGAGGTGGTGGACCTGTGCCTGGCCCCCGCAGCGGCGGAGGCCGTGGCATGAGCGCCGCGGCCCGCAGCGGCAAGCGGCTGGTGGTGATCCCGATGAAGGATCCCGCCCGCGCCAAGACCCGGCTGGACCCGACGCTGAGCCCCGAGCGGCGTGCAACCCTGGCGCTGACCCTGTTCCGCGCCACGGTGGCCCGTGCGCAGGAGGCGCTGGCGCTGCTGCCCGGCGGCGCGGTGGAGATCGCGGTCGTGACCTCCAGCCCGAAGATCACCCGGCTGGCCCGCGCCATGGGGCTGATCCTGATCGACGAGGGCGCCCCCCGCGGCCTCTCGGAGGCGCTGGAGACGGCGGCGGATTGGGCCGCGGGCCGCGGCTACGGCGCGATCTGCGTCCTGCCCGGCGATCTTGCGGCCCCGAAACCGGCCGAACTGGCCCGGCTGCTGGCACATGATCTGAGCGGCGGCCAGATGGTGCTGTGCCCGGCCGAGGATCTGGGCACCAACGCGCTGCTGGCGCCGCTGCCCTGCCCATTCCGCTTTGCCTACGGGGTGAAATCCGTGGTTGCCCACCGGCAGGCGGCCGAGGCCGCGGGCCTGTGTCCGGTGATGCTGCCGCTGGCCAGCCTGCGGGCGGACGTCGACACCGCCGATGACCTGCAGCACCTGCTGGCGGATCAGCCGCAGCTGCTGATGCAGGAGGCCGCACGATGAGCCTGTCCGTGTCCATCACCGCCATTCCCGGCATTCCCGACATCCAGAACGGCGACGATCTGGCTGCGGTGCTGGGCGACTGCATGGAACAGGCCGGGCTGGTGCCGCAGGCGGGCGACATCCTGTGCATCGCGCAAAAGGTCTTCTCCAAGGCCGAGGGCTGCATCATTCCGCTGTCCACGGTCACGCCCTCGACTGAAGCGATCAAATACGGCGAGGAGCTGAACAAGGATCCCCGCAAGGTCGAGATCGTGCTGCGCGAAAGCACCCGCGTGGTGCGCGCCTTCCGCCGCCCCGATCAGGTCAGCGGCACGATGATCTGCGAGCACCGGCTGGGGTTCATCTCCGCCAATGCGGCGGTGGATGAATCCAACTTCGGCGAGGAAGACGCCGCCATGGTGCTGCCCGCCGACCCGGACGCCAGCTGTGCGCGCATTCAGCAGGCCTTTGCCGAACGCTTTGGCGTGCAGACCGGCGTGGTGATGACCGATACCTTCGGCC
Source organism: Leisingera sp. XS_AS12 (assembly GCF_041224635.1). NCBI lineage: Bacteria > Pseudomonadati > Pseudomonadota > Alphaproteobacteria > Rhodobacterales > Roseobacteraceae > Leisingera > Leisingera sp. XS_AS12. The sequence goes on along the minus strand of NZ_JBGFGM010000079.1, from coordinate 173,107 downwards.
GCCCCTGGCGGCTGGGCCAGATCAACGTCGCGATCGGCCTGTCGAAAGTGCCCGCCACCATCCACGAGCAGGGCAACCTGGACGCCTGGGGCCGCCCCCTGATGGTCACCGAACCGGCGCTGGCGGATGAGATCGCCGCCGCCTCGGGGCTGGTGGTGCGCAAGAACGGAAAAACACCGGCGGTGCTGCTGCGGGGGCTGGAGTGGCAGCCGACCGACAGCCGCGGCGCCGACATAATACGGAAAAAACAGGAGGATATGTTCAGATGAAAATCGCAATCATTGGCGGCACCGGGCCGCAGGGCCAGGGTCTGGCGCTGCGCTTTGCCCGCGCCGGGATCGCCGTGGCGCTGGGGTCGCGCGATGGCGCGCGCAGTGCAGGCATCGCCGCCGACCTGATGGCCAAGCTGCCCGAAGGCGCCGCGAAGATCGAGGGGCTGGACAATGAGGCCGCCACCAAGGCCGCCGATGAAATGGTGATCCTCGCGGTGCCGTTCTCGGCCCACAACGCAACGCTCACGGCGCTGAAGCCGCATCTGGCCGACAAGATACTGGTCGACATCGTGGTACCGCTGAAAGAGGGCGACCCCAAGAAGGTGGACATGCCGCCCGAAGGCTCCGCCACCGAGGCCGCGCAGGCGCTCTTGGGCGATGACATCCCGGTGATCGGCGCGCTGCACAATGTCTCGGCCACCACGCTGAACAATCTCGACTGGCCGATCAACTGCGACATTCTGATCTGCGGCAACAGCCTGCCCGCCCGCAAGAAGGTGATCGAGCTGGTCCGCGCGCTGGACGTCGAGGCCTACAACGCCGGCGACGCCGAGGCCGCCCGCTGCATCGAGGCGATCACCCCGATCCTGATCCGCCAGAACATTTCCAAGGCAGTGCCCTTTACCCACGCTGGTATCCGCATCTGTCCGCCCGAACACTAAAATTCCAACAGGGAGAAAACACACATGGAATTCGGTATTTGCTTCAAAGGCTTCGTTGAGCCCGACCGCGCCCGCGCCCTGGTCCGCCAGGCCGAGAACGCAGGCTTCACCCACTGCTGGTTCTACGACAGCCACATCCTGTGGCGCGAAAGCTTCGTCGCCATGGCGATGTGCATGGAACACACCAAGAAGATGCGCTTTGGCCCGCTGGTGACCAACCCGAACTCGCGCGAGTGGTCGGTGGCGGCCTCGCTGTTCGGCTCGCTGGCGAAACAGTCGAACGGCCGCTTCGACATCGGTTTGGGCCGCGGCGACAGCGCCGTGCGGGTGATGGGCAAGAAGCCCTCCACCATCAAGCGGATGGAAGAATTTACCCATGTGGTGAAATCGCTGATCCGCGGCGAGGAAGTGCAGTACGGCGAATGCCCCGAGCCGGTGAAATTCCCCTGGGCCCAGGGCTATGAGCTGCCGGTCTGGATCGGCGCCTACGGCCCCAAGGCGCTGGCCTCGGCGGGCAAGGTCGGCGATGGCGTGGTGCTGCAGATCGCAGAGCCCAAGATCGTCAAATGGCTGGCAGATCAGGCCAAGGCCGGCGGCGAAGCGGAAGGCCGCGACATGTCGAACTACCGCGTGATGGCGGCTGCTCCGGCGCACACCGGCCCGATCGAGGAAGGCATCGAGAAGACCAAGTGGTTCCCCGCCATGGTCGGCAACCATGTCGCTGACATCGTGGAGAAATACGGCACCGATGGCGATCACGTGCCGACCAGCCTGACCGACTATATCAAGAACCGCAAAGGCTACGACTACTCCAAGCACGGCCAGAGCGATAACCCCTACCTCGACTTCATCACCGAAGACATCGTCAAGAGCTTCTGTGTGCTGGGCACCCCGGACGAGCACATCGCCAAGATCCGCGATCTGGCCGATGCCGGCACCACCCAGTTCAACATCTATCTGGACAGCGGCGACGAGGAAAAGATCATCGCTGACTACGGCGAGAAGATCATCCCCGCTTTCCGCTGAAGTCTCTCCCTCCTGCCCGGACAGATCCCCGCCGGGCAGGGGCATCCGGCGGGCAGCCCCCACTGCCCGCCGCTTTTACCGGCCCCGGGACACCGGCAAAGATGATAGTTTAGTGATATCGCCCGCCTTCCCGGCGCAACCGCTGGCACTGGGATTTGACTTGTGCCAATAGGGCGCCACACTGATTTTTTGAAACTGGCGGATTTTGCATGGCGCGCATGGCAGCTGAAAAGCCCAAGACTCGGATCCAGCGGAAGAAGACCGAACAGATCCTCGCCTCTGCGCTGGAGGTATTTGCCCAGCACGGGTCGTCCGGCGCGTCGATCAACCTGATCGCCAAGAACGCCGGGCTGACGACGCCCAACCTGCTGTATTACTTCGAGAGCAAGGACGCGATCCGCCGCGAGCTGCTGTCGCGCACGCTGCAGCTGTGGATGGCACCCCTGAACATGCTGAGCCCGCATGGCGACCCGATCGACGAGATCCGCCAATACATCCGCCGCAAGCTGGAAATCTCCAAGAATTTCCCCAAGGAAAGCAAGTTTTTCGCCAACGAGGTGCTGAGCGGCCTGCCGCAGTCCCACAGCGAGATCTTCGGCCCGCTGAAAGAGCTGTACAACGCCAAGATCATGGTGCTGGAGGACTGGATGCGCGACGGACGGATCAACACCACCGACCCGCACCACCTGCTGTTTTCAATCTGGGCGACGACGCAGCACTATGCCGATTTCGATGTCCAGATCGAGGAAATCGCCCCCGCCAAGGCGCAGAACCGCTACGCCGAGGCCGAAAGCTTCCTGCTGGAAATGTACGGCAAGCTGCTGACGCCAACCGACACCTGACCCCCGACTGCCCCGCCCATGGGCCACGTCAGGGGATGCGGGCGCGGTCGATGAACTTGCGCAGCGCAAAGCGCGAGCGCACCGCGCGGATGCCGGAAATCCTGAGCAGCTTGGTCTGCAGGAAGATCTCGAATTCCTCCAGGCTTCCGACCACGATCTCCAGCAGGAAATCCTGCGCCCCGGTCATCAGCGTGCCGGTGATCACCTCGTCGAAGCGGCTGACTTTCTTCTGGAATTCGGCGATCTCGTCACCGTCCTGGCGCTCCAGTTCGACCGAGACAAAGGCGGTGATGCCAAAGCCCGCCGCCTTGCGGTCGATGCGCGCCATGTAGCCGGAAATCAGCCCGCTTTCCTCCAGCCGCTGCAGGCGCCGCTTGCAAGGCGTCTGCGACAGGCCGACCCGCGCCGCCAACTGCACGAGAGACATCCGCCCGTCGTCACGCAGGGCACGAAGTATCTCCCTGTCGACCTCATCCGTAGATATTTTCGCCACGCTTTTCACCTTTCGTGGTGATTTTCACTCTAATTTTGCTCTGCTACCCCCGGATTCGAGATTTTTCAACCAGCCGGGTTTGCTAATCTGAAAGGAACGGCGCAGGTGCGCGCGGTCCGCCGCGCGCCCGCCCCGGATGCATCCAGAGCAAAGAGGATCCGCATGAGTGATGACTTTCCGCCGCTATCGCTGAATGTGCCAGAGCCGGGCTGCCGTCCGGGCGACACGCCTGACTTTTCCGATTTCGAGATCCCGCGCGCCGGCGCCGTGAAGCGCCCGCCGGTCGATGTCGAACCCGACGAGATCCGCGAGATGGCCTTCTCCATCGTGCGGGTGCTGAACAAGGACGGCGAAGCGGTGGGCGACTGGGCCGGGGCGCTGACCCCCGAGGAGCTGCGCGAGGGCCTGCGCCACATGCTGACCCTGCGCGCCTTTGATGCGCGCATGCTGATCGCCCAGCGTCAGGGCAAGACCAGCTTCTACATGCAGCACCTAGGCGAGGAGGCGATCTCCTGTGCCTTTGCCACCGCGCTGCAGCCGGGGGACATGAACTTCCCCACCTACCGGCAGGCGGGGCTGCTGATCGCCGGCGGCTATCCGATGCTGACGATGATGAACCAGATCTACTCCAACGCCGAGGATCCGCTGCACGGCCGCCAGCTGCCGATCATGTATTCCTCCAAGGAGCACGGGTTCTTCTCGATCTCCGGCAACCTCGGCACCCAGTTCGTGCAGTCGGTGGGCTGGGCGATGGCCTCGGCCATTTCCGGCGACACCAAGATCGCCACCGGCTGGATCGGCGACGGCTCGACCGCGGAGAGCGATTTCCACTCTGCCATGGTCTTTGCCTCGACCTATGACGCGCCGGTGGTTCTGAACATCGTCAACAACCAGTGGGCCATCTCGACCTTCCAGGGCATTGCCCGCGGCGGCGTCGGCACCTTTGCGGCGCGCGGCCACGGTTTTGGCATCGCTTCGATCCGGGTCGATGGCAATGACTACCTGGCCGTGCATGCGGTGGCGAAATGGGCCGCCGAACGCGCCCGGCGCGGCCATGGGCCCACCCTGATCGAACACGTCACCTACCGCGCCGGCGGGCATTCCACCAGCGATGACCCTTCCGCCTACCGCGACAAGAACGAGGCCGCCGCCTGGCCGCTGGGCGATCCGATCGAGCGGCTGAAAAAGCACCTCGTCACCATCGGCGAGTGGAGCGAGGAGCGTCACAAGCAGGCCGAGGCAGAGGTGATGGACACGGTGATCGCCACCCAGAAAAAGGCCGAGGCCATCGGCACCCTGGGCGATGGCCAGGCCCCCAGCCCGCGCGACATGTTCGAGGGCGTATATGAAACCATGCCGCCGCATCTGATCCGGCAGCGCCAGGAAGCGGGGTACTGAGATGGCCAGCATGACCATGATCGAAGCCATCCGCGAGGCGCATGACGTCGCCATGGCAGCGGACGACCGGGTTGTCGTCTTTGGCGAGGACGTCGGCTTTTTCGGCGGCGTGTTCCGCTGCACCGCGGGCTTGCAGGCGAAATACGGCAAATCGCGCTGCTTTGACACGCCGATCAACGAATCCGGCATCGTCGGCACCGCCATCGGCATGGCCGCCTATGGGCTGAAGCCGGTGATCGAGATCCAGTTCGCCGACTATGTCTATCCCGCCTATGACCAGATCGTGTCGGAGGCGGCGCGGCTGCGGCATCGCTCCAACGCCGATTTCACCTGCCCGATCGTGATCCGCATGCCCACCGGCGGCGGCATCTTCGGCGGCCAGACCCACAGCCAGAGCCCGGAAGCGCTGTTCACCCATGTCTCCGGCCTGAAGGTGGTGGTGCCGTCCAACCCGCGCGACGCCAAGGGGCTGCTGCTGGCCTCGATTGAGGATCCCGACCCGGTGATCTTCCTCGAGCCCAAGCGACTCTATAACGGGCCGTTTGACGGCTACCACGACCGCCCCGTCACCAGCTGGAAGAAACACCCCAAGGGCGAGGTGCCGGAAGGAAACGAGATCGTGCCGCTGGGCAAGGCCAGCATCACCCGCGAGGGGTCGGATGTGACGGTTCTGGCCTATGGCACCATGGTGTACGTAGCCGAAGCCGCCGCCGAGGCCACCGGCGTCGACGCCGAGGTGATCGACCTGCGCACGCTGCTGCCCTTGGATCTGGACACCATCACCGCCTCGGTCGAGAAGACCGGCCGCTGCGTGATCGTGCATGAGGCGACGCGCACCTCCGGTTTCGGGGCCGAGCTGATGAGCCTGGTGCAGGAGAGCTGTTTTTACCACCTCGAGGCGCCGATGATCCGGGTGACCGGCTGGGACACGCCCTATCCGCACGCGCAGGAGTGGGAATATTTCCCCGGCCCGGCCCGCGTCGGCGAGGCCTTGAAAAAAGTGATGGAGGGCTGACACGATGGGTGTTTTTGCCATGCGCCTCCCCGATGTGGGGGAAGGCATTGCCGAGGCCGAGCTGACCGAATGGCACGTGAAGCCCGGCGACATCGTCCAGGAGGATGACATCCTTGCGGCGGTGATGACCGACAAGGCCGCGGTCGAGGTGCCCTCGGCCGTGGCGGGCAAGGTGCTGGAGCTGGGCGGCGAGATCGGCGAGATGATGGCGATCGGCTCGGTGCTGATCCGCATCGAGGTCGATGGCGACGGCAACGAAAGCGCCGATGCCGCCGCGGCGGCGCAGGCCGCCAAACCTGCCGCCGCCAAACCCGCCGACCCGGAAGAGGCCGAGGCAACTCCGGAGCCGGAGGACAAACCCGCTGCCGCACCCGCAGCCCCGGCCCCGGTTGCCGCCCCTGCGGCCAAGAAACCCGGCCACCGGCTGCCGCGCCCGGAAGGCGCCAAGCCGCTGGCGGCTCCCTCGGTGCGGGCGCGGGCGCGCTCGGAAGGGGTGGATCTGCGCCACGTGCCGGGCACCGGCCCCGGCGGGCGCATCAGCCACGAGGATCTCGACAACTGGATCGCCTCGGGCGGTATCCAGCAGGGCAGCGTCAAACGCGGCCGCAATACCGGCGTCGAGGAAATCCGCGTCATCGGCATGCGCCGCAAGATCGCCGAGAAGATGGCGCTGTCGAAACGGCAGATCCCGCATATCACCATCGTCGAAGAGGTCGAAATGGGCGCGCTGGAAGACCTGCGCGCGGCGTTGAACAAGAAGCACGCGGGCGACCGCCCCAAGCTGACGCTGCTGCCCTTCCTGATGCGCGCAATCGTCGAGGCGGTGCGCGAGCAGCCCGGCCTGAACGCGCGTTTTGACGACGAGGCCGGGGTGATCCACCGCCACGGCGGCGTGCACATCGGCATTGCCACCCAGACGCCGCAGGGGCTGAACGTGCCGGTCGTGCACCACGCCGAGGCGGGCAGCCTGTGGGACAACGCCGGTGAACTGGCCCGCCTGGCCGAGGCGGCGCGCGAAGGCTCCATCAAGCGCGAGGAGCTGACGGGCGGCACCATCACCATCACCTCGCTCGGGGCGTTGGGGGCGATTGCCACCACGCCGATCATCAACCACCCGGAGGTGGCGATCGTCGGTGTCAACAAGATGCAGATCCGCCCGGTCTGGGACGGTCAGCAGTTCCAGCCACGCAAGATGATGAACCTGTCCTGCTCCTTCGACCACCGCGTCGTCGATGGCTGGGATGCCGCGGTGTTCGTGCAGAAACTGAAAACCCTGCTGGAATCTCCGGCAATGCTGTTTGTCGAGGGCTGAATGACTGATCTGAAATGTAAACTGCTGATCATCGGTGCCGGGCCCGGCGGCTATGTCTGCGCCATCCGCGCAGGCCAGCTGGGCATCGACACCATCGTGGTGGACGAGGCCGCCCCTGGCGGCACTTGCCTGAACGTGGGCTGCATCCCCTCCAAGGCGCTGATCCACGCGGCGGATGAATTCCACAAGATCGCCCATGCGGGCAGCGGCCCGCTGGGCATCACCGCAGGCGCGCCGCAGATCGATCTGGGCAAGACGATGGCGTGGAAAGACAGCATCGTGCAGCGGCTGACCGGCGGCGTGGCCGGGCTGATGCGCAAGGCCGGCGCCAAGCTGGTCGAGGGCCGCGCGCGCTTCCTGGACGGCAAGACGGTGCTGGTGCGCAACGGCGAAACCGAGACCCGCATCCGCGCCGAGCGCATCGTGATTGCCTCCGGCTCAGCCCCGGTGGAACTGCCCTTCCTGCCCTTTGGCGGCGACATCCTGTCCTCCACCGCGGCGCTAGCGCTGACGGAGGTGCCCAAAACCCTCGCCGTGGTCGGTGCCGGCTATATCGGGCTGGAACTGGGCACGGTCTTTGCCAAGCTCGGCACCAAGGTCACCATCGTCGAGGCCGAGGGCAGCATCCTGCCCGCCTATGACAAGGCGCTGACCCGGCCTGTCGCCAAGCGGCTGGAAGAGCTGGGCGTCACCGTGCTGACCGGCGCCAAGGCCAGCGGCCATGCGGACGGCGTGCTCGCCACCAGCGCGGGCGAGGTCGCGGCGGAGAAGGTGCTGGTCACGGTCGGCCGTCGCCCCCGTACGGTCGGCATCGGCATCGATGAGCTGGCGCTGACCCTGAACGGGCCGTTCGTTCGCATCGACAAGACCTGCCAGACCTCGATGCGCGGGATCTACGCCATCGGCGACGTGACCGGCGAGCCGATGCTGGCCCACCGCGCCATGGCGCAGGGCGAGATGGTTGCGGAACATGTCGCGGGCCACGCGGTCGAATGGGACAAGCGCGCGATCCCCGCGGTCTGCTTCACCGACCCCGAAATCGTCACCTGCGGTGCGCTGCCGGGCGAGGTCGAAGGCACCAAGGCAACCGACTTCCCCTTTGCCGCCAATGGCCGCGCCATGACCACCGAGCGCGAGGATGGCTTCATCCGCGTCGTCTGGCGCGAGGCGGATCACGCGGTGCTGGGTATTCAGGCGGTTGGTGCCGGGATTTCCGAGATGTCGGCGGCCTTCTCGCTGGCCATCGAAATGGGCGCCTGCCTTGAGGACATCGGATCCACCATCCACGCGCACCCGACCCAGTCCGAAGGTCTGCAGGAAGCCTGCCTGCGCGCCTTGGGTCACGCGCTGCATATCTGACGGGGGCCGCCGCAGCCCGTCCATGATGGAAAGAGGCCGGGGCGCTGGACTGCGCCCCGGCCTTTCTTGCTTGCATAGACCCTGTTACTCGCCCGGAACCGCCTGCAGCTCCGGCTCGTCGTGATGGTGATGCGCCTTCACAGGCCGCATGAACAGGTTGGCGAAGAAGGCCACCACCAGCAGCGCCGCCATGCAGTACATGGTGGTGTTGTAGAGGCTCGGCGTCGGATCGACGGTGCCCGCGGGGGCGATCTCCATCAGCTTGGCGATGGTCACGGTCTTGGCCGCCACCAGCTGGTCCAGCTGCGTCACCGGGGCGCCGAACTTCTCGGCAAAGGCGGCGGGGTCGATCTTGGCCGCCAGGTCCTGCACCGCGCTGTTCACCGACATCTGCCGCAGCGAGGTGATCGCCAGCGGCCCCAACACGCCCGCGGTCGACCAGGCGGTCAGCAGGCGGCCGTGGATGCCGCCCACATGCATGGTGCCGAACATATCCGCCAAATAGGCCGGGATGGTGGCAAAGCCGCCGCCATACATCGAGAAGATCAGCATCGTCGCCAGGTAGAAACCGCCGAGATACAGCAGCGAGGGGTTGGCCGCCGCCGCCGAGGCGAAATAGGGGATCGACAGGTACAGCGCCGTGCCCAGCACGAAGAAGCACATGTAGGTCGCCTTGCGCCCGATGTAGTCCGAGGTCGAGGCCCAGAAGAACCGCCCGACCATGTTGAAGACCGAAATCATCAGCACGTAGGTCGAGGCAAAGGCCGCGGTCGCCACCAAAGGCATGACCGAGCCGAAGATCTCGGACATCATCGTCTTGGCGACGCCGATCACGCCGATGCCGGCGGTCACGTTGAAGCACAGCATCACCCACAGCTGCCAGAACTGCGGCGTCTTCAGCGCCTGGTCGATATGCACGTTGTTCTGGGTCACCAGCCCCGAGGCCGCGGGCTTTGGCGCCCAGCCTTCAGGGGCCCAGTCCTTGGCCGGAACCCGGTACTGGAAGGCGGCCAGGATCATCACCACGAAATAGACGATGCCCAGCGTCATGAAGGTCTGCGCCGCACCGGTGCTGCCGGTGCCGACCACATAGGCGCCCGCTTCGCCGCCGAAGGGGGCCGCCTGCGCGGCGCTGGCGATCACCACCTCGACCTTGCCTTGGGCGGTTTCGGCAAAGACCCGGCCGCCTTCGACCACGGTCTGCACCGCATCCTGCGCGCCCAGGTAGGTCGGCGCGGTGGAAAACAGGTCCAGCAGCCAGCCCTTGACCGGGGCCGCGATCATCGCCCCGCCGCCAAAGCCCATGATCGCCATGCCGGTGGCCATGCCGCGGCGGTCCGGGAACCAGCGGATCAGCGTCGACACCGGTGAGACATAGCCAAGGCCCAGCCCGCAGCCGCCCAGCACCCCGTAGCCGAGGTAGACCAGCCACAGCTGATGGCTGGAAATGCCGAAGGAGCCGACGATGAAGCCGCCGCCCCAGAGGATCGCCGCCACGACGCCGACCATGCGGGGGCCGACCTCCTCGAGCCACTTGCCCGCAAAGGCGGCCGCGAGGCCGAGGCAGACGATGGCGACCGAGAAGATCCAGACCACCGAGCCGAGGCTCCAGTCATCGGCGCTGGAGGCGACAACGCCCAGCTCGCGGGTCAGCGGCGGGTTGAACACCGACCATGCGTAGACCGAGCCGATGCACAGGTGGATGGCGATGGAAGCCGGCGGCACGCGCCAGCGGTTAAAGCCGGGTTCGGCGATGATGTGGCGTTTGTGCAGAATGCCCAGCCCGCCGGGTGATGGGTTGCTCATGTCGTGTCCTCCCTAGTGCTTGCAGCCGCCGCTGCCGTGCCCCGCGCTCTCCCAAAGCGGCATTTCAGGGACGACATGCGACAGCGTGCTGACGCTTGACAAAGGCGGGGAAGGCCCCAACATGTCAATAAATAATTTAGTTATAACAATGGCTTATCGTGACAATCCGTCCAGCGGCTAGGCCGCCGAACAGCCCCGATCGGGACATTCTGTCCCGCCGCGGATCAGCCGCCGTGCCGAATTTGCGTCAAAATGTCCGGATCAGCCCTGTTCGGGCTCTGGCAGAAAAATTTCGAAGCGACTGCCCTGTCCCGGCTCTGAACGCACGGTGATCTGGCCGCCGGCCCGACTCAGCAATTGCTGGCTGATCGACAGGCCCAGCCCGGTGCCGCGCGCCTGTTTGGTGGTGAAGAACGGATCGAAGATCCGCCCCAGCACATCCTTGGGAATGCCGGTGCCGCTGTCCTCGACCGCCATCAGTACGCCGCCACCTTCCGCGTCGCGGGCCTCCAGCCGCAGAGTGCCGCCGCCGGGCATCGCCTGCACCGCGTTGCGGATGAGGTTGACCAGAACCTGCTGCAGCTCGGTCCGCGACATCCGCACCTGCCGCTGGCTGGGCAGATCGGTTTCGACCTCGACCATTGCCTGTTCGATCTGGTGGCGGGTCAGCACTAGGCAGTCGGCCATGACCTTTGCCGGGGAGATCAGCGACGAGGCACCGGAGTATTCCTCGGGGCGGGCAAATTGCAGCAGTTTCGACACAATCACCCCGATCCGGTAGACCTGATCGTCGATCAGCCGGAACTCCTCTCCGACCGGTTTGGCGTGCTCGCCCAGCGTCATCCGCGCAACGTCCAGATTGCCCTGGATCACCGCCACCGGGTTGTTGATCTCATGCGCGACCGAGGCGGTGATTTCGCCCACCGCCGCCAGCTTTTCCGAGATCACCAGCCGCTCGGTGGTCTGTTCCAGCCGCCGGTTGGCCTCGCGCAGGTCGCGCGTGCGCTCCTCCACCTTGGCTTCCAGGCTCTCGCCCCAGTGGCGCAGCTGGCGGTCGCGCTCCTGCAGCTGGTCCAGCAGATCATCAAGATGCGCCGCCACCTGGGCGATCTCGCCGCCATCACGGGGCTGGGCATTGCGGGCGGTCAGATCGCCCTGCTCCACCCGCGCGATGGTGCGGGTCATCGCCTCCAGCGGCCGGAAGATGCGGCCCGCCCAGCGCAGGAAGATCGGCACCGACAGCGCCGCGATCAGCAGGAAGGCGGCGGTCAGGCTCAGCACCAGCTCCTGCCGGGCCTGGCGGAAGGGGGTTTCCAGAAATCCGACATAGAGCATGCCAACGCGCTCCCCCCGGCTGTCGAGGATCGGCTCATAGGCGGAGATGTACCAGTCGTTGACCACGAAGGCGCGGTCGAGCCAGATCTGCCCCTGCCCCAGCACCTGCGCGCGCACCGCGGCCGAGACCCGCGTGCCCAGCGCCCGGACGTTTTCGAACAGGCGCACATTGGTCGAGATCCGGACGTCCTCGAGGAACAGCGTGGCGGTGCCCTGGCTGCCCTCCGGCAGGCCCTGTTCGCGGTAGACCAGCGCGTTGATGGTGTCGATGAAGTCGAGGTTGCGGTTCAGAAGCTTGCCGCCCGCCAGCAGCCGCAGCTGCCCGTCCGGCAGGGTCACCGGCGCGGCGGAGTGGATCACCATGCCGCGGGTCTCTGCCGTGCGGTCCGTCGGCACCGCGGCCTCGGTCGGCACCAGCGAGATGGCGGCGCGGGCGGCAAGGCCCGGCGCCAGCGCGTCGAGCTGGGGGGCGGCAAAGATGTCCACCGCGCTGTGCCACTGCCCGTCCAAAGCGCGGCGCAGCACCGGCCAGTCCGCCGGATCAAAGCCCGCGCGGCCCTCCGGCCCGGCCAGGTACAGGAAATCCAGCCCCAGACGGAGCCGCTCCTGCTCCAGAAAGTCCTGCGCCTGGCCGGAGGCCAGCGCCGTGCGGAAACGCACCGACTGGGCCACCGCGTCCAGCTGCTCGCCCGAGGTGTCTACCAGCCGGGCCAGATACTGGTCGGCGATGGTCAGATCGCCGGTGACCTTGCTGACCAGCAGCCCGTCGACCTTGTCCGACCAGCGCCACATGGTGCCGCCCAGCAGCAAGGGCAGCAGCACCAGCATCGGCAGCAGCGCGATGACCAGCAGGCGCACCCGGACGGACCGCAGCATCTGCATGGGCCTAGAGCCCCCAGGCGGCGCATTTGCGGTCGATGGTCTTGCGCGAGACCCCCAGCTGCCGCGCCGCCTCGCTGCGGTTGCCTCCCAGCGCCTCCAGCGCCTGCAGGATCTCACGGCGCTCGACCTCCTCCAGCGGAGTGATGCCGGAGGGCGGCGGCGGGGGCGCCAGCGTGTCCAGCGGGAAGCTGCCGAAGATCAGCGAGCGTTCGATGAAATTGCGCAGCTCGCGGATGTTGCCCGGCCAGCCGTGGCGCAGCAGGGCCGATTTGACCGGCGCGGTCAGCTCCAGCGGCGGCAGCTGCATCTGGGCCGCCAGCTCGCCCAGAAACAGCTCCGCCAGCTCCAGCACATCGGTGTCGCGCTCGCACAGGGGCGGCATTTCGATCTCGACCACGTTGATGCGGAACAGCAGATCCTCGCGGAAGCGCCCCTGCGCTACCGCATCGGTCAGGGAACGGCTGGAGCTCATCGCGAAGCGCACGTCCAGCTGCACCAGCCGCTCGGTCCCGAGCGGGCGGATGCGACCGTCCTCCAGCACCCGCAAAAGCGCGGTCTGGGCGTTGGGGCTGAGCTCGCTGATCTCGTCAAAGAACACGGTGCCGCCCTGCGCCGAGGCCAGCAGCCCCTCGCGGCCCGCAGGCGCGCCGGGCACCGCGCCCGGCGCGTGGCCGAACAGCTCATACTCGATCATGTCGGCGGGGATGGCGCCGCATTGCACCGGCACGAACGGCCCGTCGGCGCGGGGGGAATGCGCGTGCAGATGCCGGGCCGCGACTTCCTTGCCGGTGCCGGAGGCGCCGGTGATCAGCACCGGCGTCATCAGCCCCTGCACCCGGCCCAGCAGATCGCGCACGCGGCCGATCGCCGCCGACTCGCCGATCAACTCCCGCCGCCGCCGCCGCCCGAGGCCGACGGTCTCCAGCTCGCGGCGCAGCAGCATGTTTTCCCGTTTCAGCCGGGCGGTTTCGATGCAGCGGCGCAGCGCGTTCAGGATCTGGTTGGAGCGGAACGGCTTGAGCACGAAGTCCGAGGCCCCGGCGCGCAGCGCATCGATCGCCGTCTGCAGGTCGGCATAAGCGGTGATCAGGATGGTGTCGGTGAACCCGCCCGCGCTGCGCTGCTCGGCCAGCCAGTCCAGCCCCTTCTGCCCCGGCATGATGTTGTCGAGTATCATCACGTCATACTGCTGCGCATCGAGGCAGGCACGGGCGGCTTCGGTGTTCTCGGCCTCGTCCACGCGCTGGCACAGGGGGTGCAGGGTCTTGACCAGGAAATTGCGCATGCCCGGCTCGTCATCGACGATCAGGATGCTGGCCTGCGCCAGCGGGTCGGTAAGCCGTGCCAAGTCTGCCTGTGTCATGCCTGTCGTTCTTTGATGGGACGACCGGGCCACGTGCCCCGCCTGCTGCGCATATTTATGAGAAGCCGAACCGGTTTCGTAAAGGTCGCACGTCACGGGCGCCCCAATAGCGTGCCGCGCCCGGAACTGGTCGCATTCGTTCAGTCCCTGTTCATCGCCACCTGCTAAGGCGGGCGGAACCGGTCCGAACAGGGCCGGACGTATCCAGCCTCTCCGCAGGTCGGCGGCCGACGCTGAGGCATCTTGCCACTGCAGGATGGCTTGCAACCCGGTCCACCATGGTATACAGCCGCATACAATCAGCTTCCCGGACCTGTCAGCCCGTCTGCGGTCCGGGGCTCAAGCTTCATCTAACGCTTACTCGCCGGGATAGCCATGAGCCTCTATACAGATTATTTGAACGAGATCGAAACGCGCAAGGAACAGGGGCTGAGCCCCAAGCCCATCGACGATGGCGCACTGCTGGAGGAACTGGTTGCCCAGATCAAAGACCAGAACAGCGAGCACCGCGACGACTGCCTGAAGTTCTTCATCTACAACACCCTGCCCGGCACCACCGGCGCGGCCGGTGTCAAGGCCGCCTTCCTCAAGGACATCATCCTGGGCAAGGAAGAGGTCGCCGAGATTTCCGTCGAGTTCGCTTTTGAACTGCTGTCGCACATGAAGGGCGGCCCCTCGGTTCGGGTGCTGCTGGACCTGGCCCTGGGCGAGGATCAGGAGATTGCCAAGCAGGCCGCCGATGTTCTGAAGACCCAGGTCTTCCTCTACGAGGCTGACACCGACCGCCTGGAAGAAGCCTTCAAGGCAGGCAACCCGATCGCCCGCGAGATCCTGGAAAGCTACGCCGAGGCCGAGTTCTTCACCAAGCTGCCCGACATCGAGGAAGAGATCAAAGTGGTCACCTATATCGCCGGCGAAGGCGATATTTCCACCGACCTCCTGTCGCCCGGCAACCAGGCGCATTCGCGCTCGGACCGCGAACTGCACGGCAAGTGCATGATTTCCGAGAAGGCGCAGCAGGAAATCGAGGCGCTGAAGCTGCAGCACCCCGACAAGCGCGTGATGCTGGTCGCCGAGAAAGGCACCATGGGCGTTGGCTCGTCGCGGATGTCGGGCGTCAACAACGTGGCGCTGTGGACCGGCAAGCAGGCCAGCCCCTATGTGCCCTTCGTGAACTACGCGCCGATCGTCGCGGGCACCAACGGTATTTCCCCCATCTTCCTAACCACCGTCGGCGTGACCGGCGGCATCGGTCTGGACCTGAAGAACTGGGTCAAGAAGACCGGCGAAGATGGCGCGCCGATCCTGAACAACGACGGCAACCCGATCCTCGAGCAGAAATACTCGGTCGAAACCGGCACCGTCCTGACCATCAACACCAAGACCAAGAAGCTGTACAACGAAGACGGCACCAAGGAACTGGTCGACGTGGCAGGCGCCTTCACGCCGCAGAAGATGGAGTTCATGAAGGCGGGTGGCTCCTACGCCATCGTCTTTGGCAAAAAGCTGCAAACATTCGCCTGCGAAACCCTCGGCATCGAACTGAAGTCGGCCTTCGCGCCGTCCAAGGAAGTCAGCCACGAGGGTCAGGGCCTGACCGCGGTCGAGAAGATCTTCAACCAGAACGCCCGCGGCACCACGCCGGGCAAGGTTCTGCACGCAGGCTCCGACGTGCGCGTCAAGGTCAACATCGTTGGCTCGCAGGACACCACCGGCCTGATGACCGCCCAGGAACTGGAAGCGATGGCCGCCACCGTGCTGTCGCCGACCGTCGACGGCGCCTATCAGTCCGGCTGCCACACCGCCTCGGTCTGGGACCAGAAGGCGCAGGCAAACACGCCGCGGCTGATGAAATTCATGAATGATTTCGGTCTGGTCACCGCCCGTGACCCCAAGGGCAAGTATCACGCGATGACCGACGTGATCCACAAGGTGCTGAACGACATCACCGTGGACGACTGGGCCATCATCATCGGTGGCGACAGCCACACCCGCATGTCCAAGGGCGTTGCCTTCGGCGCCGACTCCGGCACCGTGGCGCTGGCGCTGGCGACCGGCGAGGCGTCGATGCCGATCCCGGAATCGGTCAAGGTGACCTTCAAGGGCAAGATGGCCGACCACATGGACTTCCGCGACGTGGTGCATGCCACCCAGCTGCAGATGCTGGAACAGCACGGCGACAACGTCTTCCAGGGCCGCATCATCGAGGTGCACATCGGCACCCTCCTGGCCGACCAGGCCTTCACCTTCACCGACTGGACCGCAGAGATGAAGGCCAAGGCCTCGATCTGCATTTCCAACGATGAAACCCTGATCGAAAGCCTGGAGCTGGCCAAGCACCGCATCCAGATCATGATCGACAAGGGCATGGAGCATGAAAACGGCATGCTGCACCGCCTGATCGGCCTGGCCGACAAGCGCATCGCCGAGATCCACTCGGGTGAGAAGCCCGCGCTGGCGCCCGACGACAACGCCAAGTATTTCGCCGAAGTGGTGGTCGACCTCGACAAGATCAACGAGCCGATGATCGCCGACCCGGACGTCAACAACGCCGATGTCTCCAAGCGCTACACCCACGACACCATCCGCCCGATTTCCTACTACAAGGCGGAAAAGAAGGTCGACCTGGGCTTCGTCGGCTCCTGCATGGTCCACAAGGGCGACATCAAGATCGTCGCCCAGATGCTGAAGAACCTCGAAAAGGCCAACGGCAAGGTCGAGTTCAAGGCACCGCTGGTCGTGGCCGCGCCGACCTACAACATCATCGACGAGATGAAGGAAGAGGGCGACTGGGAAATCCTGCAGCGCTACTCCGGCTTTGAATTCGATGACTTCATGCCCAAGAGCAAGGCGCGTACCGAGTACGAGAACATCCTCTACCTCGAACGTCCGGGCTGTAACCTGTGCATGGGCAACCAGGAAAAGGCCGCCAAGGGCGACACCGTTCTGGCGACCTCGACCCGCCTGTTCCAGGGCCGCGTGGTGGAAGACAGCCCCGAGAAGAAAGGCGAGAGCCTGCTGGCCTCGACCCCGGTCGTGGTGCTGTCGGCGGTGCTTGGCCGCACCCCCACGCTGGAGGAGTACAAGGAGGCGGTCGAAGGGATCGACCTGACCAAATTCGCTCCGCCGCTGGAAATTCCGGGCACCACCCGCTCGGTCCACTTCTGATCCCGCGCGGCGGCGCCCCTGATGCGCCGCCCGCCAAGCGAACAAACGAAAACCGGGCAGGTGACACCACCTGCCCGGTTTTTTCTGCCCGTTTTTTTTCGTGCCTCGCGCCGCCGGTCGGAACCAGGTCTGAACCGGGAAGGACGCCGCGGACGGCGCCCCGGATCGCCTAGGAATACTTCTTCTGCGACTTGCCGCGGTAGGCGCGGGTGCCCGCCTTGCCCGCCGTGGAACGGCCGCGCGACTTGACCGCCGCGTCCGACGCGGCCTCGATCGCGGATTGCCGCGCCAAGGGGTCGTCGGAGATGGCGAGGTCCACCGCCTCCAGCCGCTTGATCTCGTCGCGCAGGCGGGCGGCTTCCTCGAATTCCAGGTTCTCGGCCGCCTTGCGCATCTCCTCGCGCAGCCCCGCCAGATGCGCCTCCAGGTTGGCACCATGCATCGGCTTGTCGACGGTCGCGGTGACGCGGTTCATGTCGACATCGCCCTCGTACAGGCCCGCCAGGACGTCCTCGACGTTCTTCTTCACCGTTTCCGGCGTGATGCCGTGCTCGAGGTTGTAGGCGATCTGCTTTTCGCGGCGTCGGTTGGTCTCGTTGATCGCACGCTCCATCGACCCCGTGATGCGATCGGCATACATGATGACCCGCCCCTCGGCGTTCCGCGCCGCGCGGCCGATGGTCTGGATCAGCGAGGTTTCCGAGCGCAGGAAGCCTTCCTTGTCGGCATCCAGAATGGCGACAAGCCCACATTCGGGAATGTCGAGCCCCTCGCGCAGCAGGTTGATGCCGATCAGCACGTCGAAGGCCCCAAGACGCAGGTCGCGCAGGATCTCGATCCGCTCCAGCGTGTCGATGTCGGAGTGCATGTAGCGCACCTTGATGCCCTGCTCGTGCAGGTACTCCGTCAGATCCTCGGCCATGCGCTTGGTCAGCGTGGTGACCAGCGTGCGGAAACCGTTGGCGGAGACCTTGCGGATCTCGTCCAGCAGATCATCCACCTGCATCTCAACCGGGCGGATCTCCACCTCCGGATCCAGAAGCCCGGTGGGCCGGATCACCTGTTCAGTGAACACGCCGCCCGCCTGCTCCAGCTCCCAGTCCGCCGGGGTGGCGGAGACAAAGACCGACTGCGGCCGCATCGCGTCCCATTCCTCGAACTTCAGGGGCCGGTTGTCCATGCAGCTGGGCAGGCGGAAACCGTGCTCCGCTAGGGTGAACTTGCGCCTGTGGTCGCCCTTGTACATGCCGCCGATCTGCGGCACGGAAACATGGGATTCATCCGCAAAAACAATGGCATTGTCGGGGATGAACTCGAACAGGGTCGGCGGCGGCTCCCCCGGGGCCCGTCCCGTCAGGTAGCGCGAGTAGTTCTCGATCCCGTTGCAGTGGCCGGTCGCTTCCAGCATCTCGATGTCGAAATTGCAGCGCTGCTCCAGCCGCTGCGCCTCCAGCAGCTTGCCTTCCGCGGTCAGCTGCTCGAGCCGCTGTTTCAACTCCTCCTTGATCGAGATGATCGCCTGCCGCAGGGTCGGCTTGGGCGTCACGTAGTGCGAATTCGCATAGACGCGGATCTGGTCGAAGCTGCCGGTCTTCTCCCCCGTGAGCGGGTCGAACTCGGTGATCGTCTCCAGCTCCTCGCCGAAGAACGACAGTTTCCACGCCCGGTCCTCAAGGTGGGCCGGGAAGATCTCCAGCGTATCGCCACGCACCCGGAAGGAGCCGCGCTGGAACGCCTGGTCGTTGCGCTTGTATTGCTGGGCAACCAGATCCGCCATGATCTGGCGCTGGTCGTACATCTCGCCCGCTTTCAGGTCCTGCGTCATCGCCGAGTAGGTCTCGACCGAGCCGATGCCATAGATGCAGGACACCGAGGCGATGATGATCACGTCGTCACGTTCCAAGAGCGCCCGGGTAGCCGAGTGGCGCATCCGGTCGATCTGTTCGTTGATCTGGCTTTCCTTCTCGATGAAGGTATCCGAGCGCGGCACATAGGCTTCGGGCTGGTAGTAGTCGTAGAAGGAGACAAAGTATTCCACCGCGTTGTCCGGGAAGAAGCCCTTGAACTCGCCGTACAATTGCGCCGCCAGCGTCTTGTTGGGGGCAAGGATGATCGCCGGGCGCTGGGTTTCCTCGATCACCTTGGCCATGGTGAAGGTCTTGCCGGTGCCGGTGGCCCCCAAGAGCACCTGGTTGCGCTCGCCCTCCAGCACGCCCTGCGACAGTTCGCGGATCGCGGTGGGCTGGTCGCCCGCCGGTTCAAAAGAGGTGTGCATCACGAAGCGTTTGCCGCCCTCCAGCTTGGGCCGCTGCTGCGGCGCGCGCTGGGTCATCATCGGCATCGACTTGTCGGAATGGGCATAGGGCATAAAGTGTCTCCGTGGGGCTGGCGCAGATTTTGGTCTGTTTTTGTTCCGGTTCAAGGGCCAAGTGAAGAAAACCCCGGCAAACAGCTGTGGCGCCGCTGCAAATCCCGCCAAACCGCGGCATTTGCCACCTTGCCGCAGGGCGGCTTCCAGCGCATAAATGCGCGGACATCAGGACTCACCGTTGCAGATCATCAGGAGACAGCCCATGCAAGCGCGGATCTACCGGCCAGCACGCAATGCCATGACCTCGGGCATGGCCAAGACGCGGAAATGGGTTCTGGAATTTGCCCCCACCTCGGCCCGCGAAGTCGACCCGCTGATGGGCTGGACCTCCTCCTCCGACACGCAAAGCCAGGTGCGGCTGCGCTTTGACACCAAGGAGGCGGCGCTGGAATATGCCGCCGATCACGGGATCGACGCCCAGGTGATCGAGCCGAAGACACGCAAGCCCAACATCCGCCCCGGCGGCTATGGCGACAACTTCGCCACCTCGCGCCGCGGTCCCTGGACGCACTGAGGGGCACACCCCCGGCACCGACCTGCGGCCGGATGGGCCAGAGCTCTCGGTCAGCGCAGGATCGGTCAGTGATGTCGGAATGACACGCAAGGGCGCCCAGCAGGGTGCCCTTTTTGCTGTGCAGTGCAGATCGGGCAATCCATGGCCTGACCAACGCCGCGGATGCACATACCGGAAAGGGCAGCACCGGGTGCCGCCCTTTCCTTCACGTTTCGTGGTGCCTCAGTTCCGCAGCGTGAGCGCCGGATTGTGAGCGAAGAAGTTGAACGGCATGATATGCACCGTCTTCCATTCGGTCGACATCACCGGCCAGTCCTCCATCCGCGGAATATGATGGAACCCGGCCGTGAACCACGAGACGATATCCTGCCCCATCAGCGACTTGTCTTCCTTCACCCACTCCGCCAGCGTATCGGACCCGTCGCTCTGCACCGCGTATTTGCCACCGGCATACCGCTGCTCGGGATCGTAGACCGTGGTCCAGGAGGAATACTCGATATAGGCGTTGCGCTTCATCGGCGGGTCGTTCTCGAAGTCGAAGGGACCATAGGCAAGCGAGCCGTGGTGGATCATCCAGCCCGGTGTCTGGCCCAGGTAACCTTCGCGCTGCGGGTTGGAGATATGGACATGCTTGGGTTTCATCGAGCTGAACCGGTAGCGGGCGTCCATTTCGCTGTCCGGCATCACGTGTTTCCACGTCCACATTGACCGGCGCGGGCTGTCTTCGGGCACTTCGGCGGGGACGATCTCCATTGTTCCGACCTGGTTGATCGGCTGGTCAATGTCGAAATCGATGCGGAAGTTGAAGTAGTGGTCGTGATTGGCCGCAACCAGATTGGGCGCGATCAGGGTCCCATACCGGGTGTCCTCGGCCGCGGTGGCGTCGTTCATCGAGGTCGAGGCCACGCCTTTGACAGCATCCAGACCGGTGGCTCCGATCTTGATGAAGATCTGCCCGTCCTGTTTCAGGCGGTAGTCGATGAGATAATCATAGTTGCCGACCTCCGACGCGGTGCGCACCACCAGTTCGGTTTCCGGCCGCCCCTCGGTCGGCACGAATTCCTCCGGGGTCTGGGCGAAGATCTCGAAATGCCGCCAGGCCGGGTCGCCAATGTTCCGCTCGAAGATGCAGATGGCGTCCGGGATCTCCAGCGGGTTGCCCGCGTCATCGGCAATCAAGGCAGGCAGGAAGGTGGCGTATTCGGGACAGTCCACCCCGGCCCGCAGCGGGGTCAGGAACAGGCCAAAGCCGTATTCGCCGCTGTCCATGTAGGTGCGCCAGTACCAGCCTTCGGTCGGGTCCATATAGGGCACGAAGACTTCGGACAGGTGGGTTTGGTAGATCACCGAGCGCCAGTTGCCCTGGTCGTTCACGTCCAAGTTGGAAAGCACCAGCCCGGGGCGCTTGTCGATCCGGTAGTTGAAACGCCAGATGTCCCATTCCACGTGGCTGCCGGTGATCTTGAAGTTCGGATCGCCCTCCTGAACCAGCTTGGCCGGGTTGCCTTCCGGGCGCAGCGGCAGGCGTTCCGCGACTTCCGCCTCGGTATAGCCCCAGGCGTCCTGTGGCACCGGAACAACCCCGGTGTCGACCACGTCGACCACCTCCTGCTTGCCGATGTCGTAGACCGCGAACAGACCTTCGAGGGGCTTGGCGTAGAAATTGGAGCCGGTCGGGTTCTGGTAGCAGGGTACCTTCATCAGGCGCGAGCCGTCGAACTCGGGCGTCAGGAAGTTCCCGGCGGTCAGCGGCAGGCAAAAGGCATCCTCGGGGGTGAGCCCGCGCGCGGACAGCGCTTCAGACATGTCCGGGTGGCCGAGCGCCCCTTCCAATGCGCCGATGAACTCCGCAAAGAGAACCATCGGCTGGCCGGATCCGGTGATGGCGGCATTGCTCTCGACCACGCCCTGGGTGATGTTCACGACCGCTTCGCTGAAGCCATCCTCTGTGGTGAATTGCACCGTCGCCTTACGGTCCAGCGCATCCCCCTCTTTCCACGCAAGAACCTCCGCCTTGGGCGGCTCTTTCAACTCGATGAGCGGGAACAGCGTCTCCTCGGTGACGGTGCCGCTCTCCTTCAGGATTTGATTGATCTTCTGATATTCTTCGCCGGTCAGCCCATCCAGCGGATGCGCCAGCGCGCCACCGGCGAGAAGCGCCGCCAGGGCGCTGGATGCAATAGTCTTGT
The DNA here is from genome assembly GCF_041224635.1 of Leisingera sp. XS_AS12. Lineage (NCBI taxonomy): Bacteria > Pseudomonadati > Pseudomonadota > Alphaproteobacteria > Rhodobacterales > Roseobacteraceae > Leisingera > Leisingera sp. XS_AS12. The sequence goes on along the minus strand of NZ_JBGFGM010000079.1, from coordinate 151,100 downwards.
TGAACGACATGTTGCCTCTCCTGTTTGAATTATTGTTCAGCTGAAAACCGTCTGAATGTCGGTGTATTCGGCCAGGCCTTCCTCCGCGAACTCGACCCCGAGCCCCGAGGATTTCACCCCGCCGAACGGCGCATTCGGCTGGATGGCACCATGCTTGTTGATCCAGACCGAGCCGCATTCCAGCTGCAGGGCCACCGCCTTCGCGGCCTCCGGGTCCGAGGACCAGACCGATCCGCCCAACCCGTTGGGACTGTCATTGGCAGCGGCAATCGCCGCGTCGACATCGCTGTAGCTGATCACCGGCAGCGCCGGTCCGAACTGCTCTTCATCGACCAGCGGATCGCCGTTCTTCAGGCCCGAGATGATGGTCGGCGGATAGAACAACCCCGCGCCCGGCGCACCCCCCAACAGCACGGTGCCGCGCTCCTTCGCATCGGCGACCAGGCGGCTCACCTTGTCGAACTGCATGCGGTTCTGCACCGGGCCGAGGATGGAAGTCTCGTCGCGCCCATCGCCAACCGGAATGTTGCGGGCAAATTCCACCAGCGCCGCGCACACCGCATCATGAATGCTTTCATGCACGTACAGCCGCTTCATCGCCGCGCAGGTCTGGCCATTGTTGATGAACGCGCCCCAGAACAACCCCTCGGCGATCGCCTGCGGGTCCGCATCCGGCAGGACGATGCCGGCATCATTGCCGCCCAGTTCCAGCGTCAGCCGTTTCATGGTCTGCGCCGCGGATGCCATGACCTTCTGTCCGGTGGCGCAAGAGCCCGTGAAGACGACCTTGCGGATGTCCGGATGCGCGGACATCGCAGCGCCGAGGTTCTCGGCCTGATCGTCGCCGGTCACCACGTTGACAACACCGGCCGGCAGCACCTCGTTGATGATCTGCACCAGCCGCAGGGTCGACAGCGGCGTGTTGGGGGAGGGTTTGATGACAACGGTGTTGCCGGTGCGCAGGGCCGGCATGATGTGCCAGATGGCGATCATTACCGGGAAGTTCCACGGCGTGATGGAGCCAACGACCCCCAGCGGCTTGCGATGCAGCTCGACCCTGCCCTCGGCATTGTCCTGCAACACCTTGACCGGCAGCGACAGGCCAGCGGTGTAACCAGCCCAGGCCGCCGCCCCTCCCATTTCCCAACGCGATCCAAGCCCGTTCAGGGGCTTGCCCTGCTCGGTGGTGATGATCTGCGCCAGTTCTTCGGCATGCTCCCCGATCTTGGCGGCGACGGCTTCGCACATGGCCTGCAACTCGGCATCGGGTTTGCGCGACCAGTCCCTGAAGGCCGTCTTTGCCGCGGCAACGGCCGCGTCCAGCTCGGCCAGTCCGGCATTCGGCGCCAATCCGGCGGCGGTGCCGGTTGCCGGGTTCATGACCTCGAAACGGCGCGCGGTCTTCACAGGCGCGCCGCCTATGGTCAGATCGAATTCGATCATCTTAGTCCTCCCTGGTGATCAGAGCCTGCGCTGTTGCAGGCGGCTCCTCAGGAGGCAGAATAACTGACCGCGCGGTCGAATCTTGAACGGGAACGCCAGAGGTTATGGCTCAGAGCGCCACGTTCTTCCGTACATCCCCCGGAGACGCGCCAAATCTTTCGCGGAAAGCCCGGTAGAAATAAGAGAGATCGTTGAAGCCGCAATCATAGGCCACTGCCGCGATGGTCTGTGTGCCCGGTCCGTCGCCGAGCGCATTCAACCGCGCCCGCGCGGTCTCGAGACGGACGGATAGAATGCGTTTGCTGGCCGTCTCGCCGATCTGGCCAAAGTGCCGCTGCAACGTCCGCGGCGAGACCTGCAACTGATCCGCAAGCTCCTGCGGGCCAAAAGCAGGATCATTGGCGTTGCGATCAATGACCGCCAGCGCGCGCGACAGGACCGAGTTGGCGGCGGCGGTGCTCTTGGCCTCCTGGTGTTCAACACAGTGGAAATAGGCACCCAGCAGGCTCAGGAAGGCGTCGCCCAGGCTGGGGGCCACGGCCGCGCTGTCCTCGGTGAAAATCTTTGCCAGCACCGCGCGCATCGACAGGAACAGGGGATCGGAGCGATCAATCCCGATCCCGCCAAGGCATACGTCACCGAATCGGTGCAGCATTTCCTCGCGCGGCAGATGGATCGAAATCTGCCGCGAATGCATGCCGTCATAGAAGAACTCGGAACTGCGCGAGCTATCCACCAGATACATGTCGCCCGGAGTCAGGAGCACGGTTTCATCGTTCTGGTGGATCCGGCACCGCCCCTTGTCCTGGATCAACAGGAACAGATGCTCGCCCGGGTCGGAACGGATCATCCGCCTGTCGCGAAAAACCCTTTGGGCGTCGAGGGATACGATCGCCGTCTCAAATCGTGACACGCGCATCGTCGAGACGTCTCCGTCCACCTGCCCCCGCGCCGCGGCAACCGGTTCAACCGCAAACCGGCCGCAAACGGTTTCGATGTCGCGCGCAAAAGACTCGACGGCGCGGGGCCTCGGGTCTGCCCGGCACAGCGGTGCATTGGAGAGGCCTGCTGTGGACTGATACATGTGGGCGTCTTCTCCTCCGCGAGCCGCTTCAGACCAAAGGTTAGCCAGCTTTTCGCCCAACGGTAAAGGATCGCGCGCGGCCACAGCGCCGCCCCTTGCATGACGCTGCCACCGGCTGCCGCCAGTTCCCGATCAAGGCTAGCGGCCTGTACTGGCGTGGTTTCCCGGCCGCGGGGGGCATGCCGGTTGATACCGCCGCCCCCAAGGCCACCGGCGGCTTCATGCCCGATCCAGGTCCGCTCGCGCCGCGGCTTGTTTCAAACCCCCATTTGCGATAGGATTTATCATTGAAAATCAATGGAAAACGCAGAAGATTGGCGCCACCTTGCCCCAGACACCCACGATGAACGGTTTCGAGATCCGCCGGGCCAGCCCGTCCGATCCCGCCGCCGCGGCGCTGATCCGACGGCACCTGTCGCAGATGGCGGCGCAATCGCCTGAAGACAGCTGCCACGCGCTGGACGCCAGCGGACTGGAAGGCCCGGATGTGCGGTTCTTCCTGCTCTACCGGGGCACCGAGGCAGTGGCCATGGGCGCGCTGAAACGGCTGGATGCCGCCAGTTTCGAGCTGAAGTCGATGCACACCGCCGCCGAGGCCCGCGGCAGCGGTGCCGGACGGGCGATGCTCACCCATCTTCTCGACCTTGCCCGCGCCGAAGGCGGCACCGACATCTATCTCGAGACCGGCTCCACCGCGGATTTCCTGCCATCTCGCAGTCTCTACGGCTCGATGGGGTTTCGCGAATGCGCGGCTTTTGGCGACTATGCGCCGGATCCGTGGTCCGTCTTTATGCACCTCGACCTGCGCGGCACCGCTTGACCCCCGCAACGCGCATGGCATAACAGGCTGCAAGCGGTCCCTTAGCTCAACTGGATAGAGCAGCTGACTTCTAATCAGCAGGTTGAGGGTTCGAGTCCTTCAGGGATCGCCAGGCTCCATTCAACTCTCAGGACGTGTGCGCCCCGACCGCATCAAGACACATCAGCCCACGGGTTTGGCTTCGGGGTCTGTGCGGATCTGCCGGGCGGGAATGTCTTCAAGATCGCCCGGATAGAGATCCGCAAACCGGGTGGAGACCACAATGTCGCTCTGCTCGGTCTTGCAAAAGCTTTCCAGCCGGGCCACCTCGTTCGCCGCGGGGCCGATGACGGTGAAATCGAGCCGCCGGTCGGTTCCGACGTTGCCGTACATCAGCGTACCCGCATGCAGCGCGACGCCGAATCTGATCTCGCTCTGCCCGTTCTGCCGCCGCGCGCGGTTTTCGCCAGAGGTGCGCGCATGCGCCTCCCGCGCCGCACAGAGGGCCGCGCGGCACATGTCCTCGGCCGGCCTCTGGCTGTCTTCAAACGGGAAAATTGCCAGCACGGCATCGCCGATGAACTTCAGCACCTCGCCTCCGTGATCCAGCACCGCCCCGGCGGTGCAATCGAAGTAGGTGTTGAGCAGCGACAGGTAGTCATCCATGCTCAGGGTTTCTGCAAGCCGGGTCGACTGGCGCAGATCGGACAGCCAGATCACGCAGTCGATCTTCCTGCCGCTGCCGCGTTCGATCAGCCCCTGCAGCACCCGCCGACTCGAATGCGCGCCGAGATAGGTCTGCAGCAGGGTGCCCGTCAGCATGTGGCGCGATTTGCTTTTGATGACCATGCTGAGCACGGTGGACAGATTGAACAGATGCGCGATCTCCCGGTCGTGAAAGCCGCTGGTGCGGCGGGTCGCGAAGGAACCGAGCGCGCCCTCCATCCCCTGCGGCAGCCCGTTCCACAGGCTGAGGTCGCGGCGCCCGAAATCCCGGTAGAACACCAGGTAATCGGTCACATTGGACGCGCGCAGCTGTTTCAGCAGAGGGTATTCCCCCGGGTCCGCCGCCTGGCTGAGACGGAAACGCTGGTATCTGATCCCGTGCAACGCGGCCTGGAAAAAGGGCGAGTTCCTGAATTCAGCCGAATCGAACTTGCTGCGCGGCTGCACCGTTTCCGTGACCCGGTCAGACTGCGAGTCCCAGGCGGTGTCAATCGCACCAAAAACCGGATGCAGAAACAGCCCGCCGGTGCTGATGCGGTGAACGGGCACGCCGCCGGCCAGCAGCCGCCGACCCAGCCCGCCAAGAATGTCGCCGAAAGCGGCATCGCCAAGGCCCTCTTCGATCAGCCAATTGGCGATCCCGTCGAACAGCTGCGACGGGGCGCAGGCCGCGGGCGCCGGAATTTCCGCGGCACGGACCTGGTCCGTCGCCGGTGCGCCCGAAAAACCGTCAGCCACGGTACCAGCCGCGCTGGCGCGGCCGTTCCCCGTCCCGATGTGTCTTTCCGCGGCCATCGGCGCCCCCGCACCTATCCGGCAGTCGTGCTGCCTCATTCTTCGGTGGGCCGCAGCGTCCGTGCGCCGCGACCTCCGCAAGCCAGCCTATCATGCAAAGGGGGATTTGTCGCCTCGTGCCCTCTCCCCGCGTTTACAGTGAGGCCGGGCCGCCGCCTGCCGCCGCGGGATGCGCCGGACGGCAGGGCAAGGACGGGACGAGTGCGGGCTCAGGCGGCCTGGTCCACCACCTGTTCCAGACCGGTGTCGACCAGCGCGCCATGCAGCACCTCAATCGCGCGGTCGGCGTCGTCGCGGGCCACCGCGAACTGGATATCGACGTTGCGCGGCGTCTGATGGGCGGCGATCACCTCGATGCCCGCGCGCTCCAGCGCCTGCAGGCCGCTGCTGAAGGCATGCAGCCCGGTCAGGTCGCGGCCGATGGCCGACACGATCGCCATGCTGCGCACGCTGATGTCGGCCGACGGATAGGTCTTCTCCAGCTCCGCCACCACGCGGCGCACTGATTTCAGCGGCGCCTCGACATAATGGGTAATGGTGTTCGCGTTCGAGGTCTTTGAGACGATCCGTACGTTGAAGCGGCGCAGCGCCTCCAGCGCGTTGGCGTCATAGCCCTTGACGCCGACCATGTCCTGCTCGAACAGCTCCAGCGCCACCACGTTGAGGCCGGTGACGATCTCCACCGCCGGGGTGTCCGCCGGGGCGTCATCGATCAGCGTGCCCGGATCATCCGGGTCAAAAGCATTGGTGACGCGCAGCGGGATATTCGCCTGGCGCAGGGTCTTGGCGGCATTCGGATGGATCGCCTCCATCCCCATGTTCGACAGCTGGTCCGCGACATCATAGTTCGTGTGGCCCAGCTTGCGCACCGCCCCCTCGCCCACCAGGCCGGGATCGGCCGAGGACAGGTGGAATTCCTTGTGGATGATCGCCTCTTTCGCGCCGGTGAAATCCGCCAGCGACGAGAAGGTGACCTCGGAATAGCCGCGGTCGTATTCCTGCATCAGCCCCTCGCGGCACTGCGCATAGCCGGTGACGATGGGCAGCTCGCGGGTCAGATCGATGCCGTCCATGGCGCCGGCGATGCGTTCCTGCAGGGTGCAGTCGGTCTCGTCGCGCCAGCCGGACAGGTCGACAAAACGCGCGTTCACGCCCTTGCGCTGCAGCAGCAGCGTGGTGACAAACGCGGAATGCGCCTCGCCCAGACCCGACAGCAGCTCGCGCACGATCTGCATATGCGCCGACAGGCGGAAATGCCCGTAGGAGCACAGGCGGCGCAGGTCGAACAGCACGCTGCGTGCGCCCTCGATGCGCTCGCGCACGAAATCCTCCGCCAGCGAGCGGTCGGCGGACTCGTCCAGCACCGCGTCATGCGCTTCGCACATGGCGGTGGCGACGCGGGTCAGCGCATCCAGCCAGGAATGGTCGTTGTCGTCGTTGTTGAACAGCGCAAAGACCCCCGGCTCGCCGGTTTTCTTGTGCTCCAGCAGCAGGTTGGTGATGCCACCAAAGGCGGAGACGACGAAGATCCGGTGATACAGATCCTCCCCCTTGCGGTCGCCGATGATCAGCGTGCCGGTCAGTTCCGACAGGCGGCTCATCGAGGTGCCGCCGATCTTTTCGACAGTATGGTCAGGTAATGTCACGGGATGTGTCCCCCGGGCCTTGCCCGGGGCCTCCATTCAGGTTTCGAGCAGCGCGTAGGAGCCGTCTTCCCGGTGCACTTCCTTGCCCGTCACCGGGGGGTTGAACACGCAGGCCATGACCAGCTGCTCTTCGGCGCGCAGGATGTGGCGGTCGTGCTCGTTCAGCGCGTACATGACGCCGGGGGTGATCTCGTGGGTCTCCCCGGTGGCCAGATCGGTGATCGAGCCTTTGCCCTGCATGCAATAGACGCTCTCGAAGTGGTTTTTGTACTCGAAGGTGTGCTCCGAGCCGCTCTCCAGCGTGGTGATGTGGAAGGAAAAGCCCATACCGTCATCGGCCAGCAGCATCCGCACCGAGGTCCACTGGGCGTCGGACACCACGCGGGACTTTTCGTTTTCCACGATCTTGTTGAAATCTCTCACGATCATCGGTCTGTTACTCCGCTGCGATTTTCTTGCTCTGGTCGGCCAGCACCTCGCGGGCGGCCTCCATCAGGATGTCGAAGCCCTTGGTGAAGGTCTCTGCCGGGGTCGTGATCGGTGCCAGCACCTTGACCACCTGGTCCTCGTTGCCCGAGGTCTCGATGATCAGCCCTTTCTGGAAGGCACGGGCGCAGATCTCGCCCGCCAGCTCGCCAGAGCCGACATCAACGCCCTGCATCAGGCCGCGGCCCTTCAGCCGCGCGCCGGGAACCAGGGCGGCCAGGTCGGACAGGCGCGTGCGCACCAGGGCTTCCTTTTCGACCAGCTCGGCCTGGAAGGCGCCGTCGGCCCAGAACTTCTCGATCGCCACGCGGGCGGTGACAAAGGCATGGGTGTTGCCGCGGAAGGTGCCGTTGTGCTCGGCGGGACCGAACACGTCATGCTCCGGGCGCACCAGCATCAGCGCCATCGGCAGGCCATAGCCCGACACCGATTTCGCCATCGTCACGATGTCCGGGGTGACGCCCATCTCCTCGAACGAGAAGAAGGTGCCGGTGCGGCCGCAGCCCGCCTGGATGTCGTCGATGATCAGCAGCGCGCCGTGGTCGCGGGCCAGCTTGGCGATGCGCTGCACCCATTCGGCGCTGGCGGCGTTCAGGCCGCCCTCGCCCTGCACGGTCTCCAACAGGATCGCGGCCGGTGCGTCGACACCGCTGGAGGCATCCGCCAGCATCGCCTCGAGGAAATCGGCCGTATCGCAACCGCCGGCCATGTAGCCGTCGAACGGCATCCGGGTCACGCCGTTCAGCGTAGTGCCCGCGCCGCCGCGGTGATAGCCGTTGCCGGTCGCGGCCAGCGCGCCCAAGGTGACGCCGTGGAAGCCGTTGGTGAAAGCCACCACGTTGTTGCGGCCGGTCACCTTGCGCGCGGTCTTGATCGCCGCCTCGACAGCATTGGCGCCGGTCGGGCCGGTGAACATGACCTTGTGGTCCATGCCGCGCGGTTCCAGGATGTGGCGCTCGAAGGCCGCCAGGAAATCGGCCTTGGTGTCGGTGTGCAGGTCCAGCCCGTGCGCCAGCCCGTCCCCGGAGATATGCTCGATCAGCGCGGCCTTCATGTCGGGGTCGTTGTGGCCGTAGTTCAGCGAGGAGCACCCCGCCAGGAAGTCGATGTAGCTGCGCCCGTCGGCGTCGGTCATTTCCGAGCCTTGCGCAGAGGTGAACACCGTGTCGAAGCCGCGGCAATAGCTGCGGGCCTCGGATTCGCGGCGTTTGAAAACAGAGATTTCGGCTGACGTGTCAGTCGGCATTTCAGATCCTTTTGGGATTGGTGAAAAGAAGGTGGGAGAGCAGGCGCCGCCGCAGCCCGGAGGGCCGCAGGCAGCACGCCGGCAGTCAGGCCACGGCCGTTACGCCGCTTTGCGCATCCGCTCGCCCAGGTCGATCGTGACCATGTGTTCGGTGTTGTGAAGTTCGCGGAAGTGCTCCGCCTTCTTGAAATGGGCCTCCGAGTCGATCGCCGCCTCGTGGCCCTTGGCAAACTTGCGGAACAACGCCCAGGAGGCGTCGTTATCGGCGGTGATGGTGGTCTGCATCCGCTTCACGTCGGCGCAGGCCTTGCGCTTGAGAAGCGCGTTCAGCATCTGCGTGCCCAGCCCCAGGCCACGGGCCTTCGGGGACACCGCGACCTGCCAGACAAACAGGGTTTCCGGGTCCTTGGGCACCAGGTAGGCGGAGATCCAGCCGACGATTTCCCCGTCCAGTTCAGCCACCACGCAGGTGTCGCTGAAATGGTCGCACTGCACCAGGTTGCAGTACATCGAGTTCTCATCAAGCGGTTTGCACGCACGCACCAGCTCCCAGATATCCGCGCCGTCTTCGGCCACGGGCGCCCTCAGGGCGGGTGCGGCTTTGCGGAACAACTCCAACGTCTTTGCCATTGGGCTATGAACCTCCAAATTGCTTTGGCTATCTAAGTAGCGAGCAATCTGAATGCTTTCAAGATCAAAGTAAAAAATATCCATAAATGGCAAAACAGGTGTGATATTTTCCTGTTTGCAAAATAAACTCAAGCATATACACATTCGATATTCAAACTACCCATATGGCGCGGCACATGTTGCCTTGCGCCCTGGCATCTGCCAATAAGACTCTCATGAACCGCGTGGACACCAGCCTGATCGCCCTCCGCCGCATCCTGCGTGCAACAGAACTGTTTGGCCGCGAGCTGGCGCAGTCGGTGAATCTGACCGCCGCGCAGTTCCGCGTGCTGCAGATCGTTGCCGATCGCGAGCACTGCACGGCCACCGTCATCTCGCAGCAGATGCGGATCACCCAGGCCACCGTCACCTCGGTGGTGGACAAGCTGGTGCGCAAGGAGCTGGTCGTGCGGGAACGCTCGCAGACCGACCGGCGGCAGACCAACATCCTGATCACCGAGAAGGGCCGCCAGACCATCGCCGAGGCACCGGATCCGCTCCAGCAGAAGTTCGTGCGCAAGTTCTCCGCCCTGCCCGACTGGGAACAGGCCGGGCTGATCGCCGCGCTGGAACGGGTTGCCGCGATGCTCGACGCCGAGGAAATCGACGCGGCCCCCGTGCTCGACACCGGCGAAATCCGCGATCCGCACTAAGGATCCGCACTGCGGCCGCCCGCGCCCACCGCCGCGACCACGACCCTTGCCCGACTCACCCCTCCTGCGTCACAGTGGAGGGACCAGACCCATCTGGGCGCCCGGCCTGCCGTCGGCTGCGCCCGTCTCCGCCGGGTCAGGGCGCACAGCCCGGTCAGGCGGCCCCGTGCGACGGGTCTCCCAGGCGGCCCTGCGGGCGCTCCGGCAATCGGAGGATCCTGCCATGATCGCCTCACGCCTGAAACATCACCTCGAGGCCCGCGGCCTGCCGTTCGAGACGGTGCGCCACCCCTATACCGCCACCGCATCGGAATGCGCCGAGGCCGCGCATGTGCCCGGTGACCACCTGGCCAAGTCGGTGCTGATCCACATGGAGGAAGGCCCGATGCTGGCCGTGATTCCCGCCAGCCACAGCGTCGACCTCCGGGCTCTTCAGTCCTTGGTCAAACGCCGCCTCGGGCTCGCCCCCGAGCAGGAGCTGACCCAGGTCTTCGACGATTGCGATCCCGGTGCCGCGCCCTGCGTCGGCGCCGCCTATCACGTGCCGACGGTGATCGACGACAGCCTGACCGGGCTGGACACCGTCTGGTTCGAGGCCGGTGACCACAAGACACTGGTGGAAATGAAAGGTAATGATTTCGACCGGCTGATGAAGGACGCCCGCCACGGCTCCTTCAGCACCCTGCACTGACCAGTTGCCGGTGACGGCCCTCAACGGGCCGTCCGCATCTGCGTCAGAAGTCGAACAGATCCTCGAGGAAGTTCTTCTTTTTCTTCCTGTAGGGTTTACCGCCAAACCGCGGGTCGTAGTCGCCGCCGCGGTCATCATAGCGGTGCGGCTGCGGCGGGACGGCCTGCACCGGCTGGGTGGAGCGCTCGATGATCTTGTCCAGCTCGCCCCGGTCCAGCCAGACCCCGCGGCACTTTGGGCAGTAGTCGATCTCGACCCCTGCGCGGTCCGCCATCACCAGCTCGCTGCCATCAACAGGACATTGCATCTGCACCTCCATTCGCGTTTCCACTCTCTCCTGCTGTTACAGGTGGGTAGGCGCGGCGGGCATCACAAGGCAGGCCGCCAAGCGGATCCGGCTCGCCGGCGGAAATCCCCCATTTGGGCACCCCCCCTGAGGCCGGACGAGGCCGGACGCCGCCCGGACCACACCGCCGGATCACACGTCAGTCGTCAGCGCACCACATGCACCGCGCAGGATGCGTGCCGCACCACGTGACCCGAGGTCGATCCCCACAGAAAATCCTGCATCGAGGGGCGATGCGAGGCGAGGATGATCAGGTCCGGGCCGTTCTGTTCCGCCCAGTCCAGAATGGTGCGGCCGGAATGCCCCTCAATCAGCTCACCCCGTGCATTGGGGAGGGTCTGCGCCAGCCCGTCCAGCTCTGCCTTCAGCGCCTTGCGCGTGTCCTTCATGAAATCGGCGGGGATGTAGGATATCGCATAGCTCGGCACTTGCTCGATCACATGCAGCAACGTCACCCTCGCACCCGGGGCCGACAGCAACCGCGCCACCTTCAGCGGGCCGGTCACATCGCGTTCGGGGTCAAAGGAAATAGGGACGAGAATGTTGTGATACATGGCTGACCTCCTTGGGGTTTTGCCCGGGCTGCGGTGACGTCACCAAACCTACGCGAGGCAGGAACCAGAAGTTCCCCCGGCCCCTGCCGCGCCTTGGCCAAACGCCCGATCCGCCCGTTCACAGCACCCGTTAGCCGTCGCCGAAAACCTCGGCGACGTCATACATCACCGGCTCGAAACTGCGGCACAACTCGTTGATCTTGCGGTTGCGGGCGCGCATCTCGGGGCTGCGCAGCATCGCCATGAAATCCTCGCGGCGACGCCACTGCGAGTAGTTCGCGATGCGGGTCTGCGCGTCATTGACGTGCAGGCCGGCGGCAATGAACCCGGGCTGCTTCGAGATGAATTCCGCATAGGCATCCTCCAGTGCTTCCAGCAGGTCCTGACAGGTGCCGGGCGTCATCTCGAATGTGGTGATAACGGTCTGAATATCAGCGGTTTTGGCGATTTGCGGCATTGGCTCCTCCGGTGACTCCCTTCCAGCCTACGCCCGATTGCGCGAAAATCGCACGATTTTTTACGCCAAGACCCTCGAAAGGTGATTTATGGAAAAATCAAATCAACCTATAATTTATTCATGCGGCGCAGATCCGACCCTTCGACACACCGCAGCGGGTGCGCAGCCTGCCGCCTCGCCCGTGGCGCCGCAGCGGCGCTGATGCTGGCGCCACCCGCCGCGGCAGGCGCCTGGCTGGAGCCGGTCGGAGCGGGTTTCACCTCGGCCAGCGCGACCTTTCGGACCCGGCAGGCGGACCCCGAACCGGAGTTGAGCTTTTACGGCGCCTACGGCCTCACGCCCGGGGTGACGCTGGGCGTGGACCTGAACAGCAACCGCGCCCTGTCCGGTCACGCAGTGCTCTTTGCGCGGCTGCCACTGCACCAGGGCCCCACGCACCGCGTGGCCGCCGAGCTTGGCCTTGGCGGCCACCGGGTGGAGGGCCGCTGGTACATGATGCAGAAAGCAACGCTGTCCTATGGTCGCGGCTTTCAGACCGGCGCGGGGCACAGCGGCTGGATCGCAGTGGATGCCAGCTATGAGCTGCGCAACAGCAGGGCGCAGCCCATATGGAAGCTGGATGGGACCCTCGGGCTGAACACCGGCGCAGCGTTCGCGCCGATGATCCAGCTGGAAACCGCCTGGCCGCAAGGGGGCCAGCCCAGCTACACCTTGACCCCGTCGCTGCGCTACCAGCTGCCCGAACGCCGCGAACTGCTGATCGGACTGGCCCTTGGCCACGAGGAGCGCAGCAGCTTCGGCCTGAAACTGGGGCTGTGGCAGAAATTCTGAGCCAGACACCTCGCGACACCGGATCAACTGTCCATGCGCAGCGTGACCTGCACCTCGCCGCGCACCGCCTCGGGCCAGCGCAACACGATCTGATCCCGCCCGGCCCCCTGCTCGACATCCGCATAGGGGGCGAGATAGCGGATGCTGTTGCTGGCACTGCGCAGGGCGCGCTGCGGCATCACGCTGTCGACATAGCGGGCATACCCCTGGAACGGCAGCTCAGCCGCCGTCTGCACCGTCCAGCTGGACGCGGCCGAGGACTGGTCATGCAGCACCCGCAGCGGGTTGGCCGATTGCACGGTGACGTTGTGGTACATGTTGCCGGTGAACAGCACGTTCTTGGCCCGCCCGTGATCGAGGTCGGAAAAGCTGGTATCGACCCGCTCGGCCCGGTCGATGTTGCCGTTGACGGAGCGGAACTTGTTGCCGGTGACCGACACGCCGTTGAGGTAATGCCCACTGCCGTAGGGTTTCACCACGATATAGCTGAACCAGGGCGCGACGTCGCCGGACAGGAACACATTGGCGTTGATCGACAGCGCGCTGAAGGAAAACCCGCCCGTGAAATCCGGCGAAGGATCACGCTCGTTGGTCCATTCGATGAAGCAATTGTCGATGTAGTTGTCGGACACGGTGGAGGTGCAATTGTTCGAGGTCAGCACCAGCCCGGCCGTGCGCACCCCGTTGGGCACGCTGTCGCCCTGAAAGAAATGGTTGCCGGTCACCGTGTTGTTGCCGCCCGCCAGAACCGCGAAATGGCGGAACCGCGTGGCGCGGTTGCTGCGCAGCTTGGCGTCATTGTTGTTGACGTTGAGACCGATGCTGACACGATCCGGCACGTCCAGCGGATCCTCGTGCGACAGGAACTGGCAGTTGTCCACCAGGAGCCCCTGGCAGCCAGTCCCGATCGAGGTGATGCCGCGATCCCTGGGGCGCGAGATGAAGCAGCTGTCGATGGAAAACACCGAGCCCGAAGGCGCCAGCCGCAGGGCGCTGCAACGGCCGTTGCACTGGAACTCGATGCCCTCGACGCAGAACTTGCTGAGCGAGCTGAAGCCGCTGAAATCCACCAGGTACTTGAAGTCGCGGAACGTGAAGACCTGGGTGCCCTCGGCGTCGTAAAGCGGCGCGTTCAACGTCAGCTCGCCCGCGCCGACGTTGCGCGATTTCACATAGATCTCGCGGCCCACGCCCGCACCCTCGACCAGCGCGCCGACGGGGATGTTGGCGACATTGGCGACATTGGTCAGCTTGCGCGAATCCGCGGCGCTGCTGTAGGTCGCCTGCGAGGTCACCACGTCGGTGTCCCAGGCGGTGCTGTCGGCGGCCTCCAGCTGGCCGTTGCGGATCAGGCGGCGGGTGGCATAGGAGCTCTTGTTGGGCACCGCCGCCGCCATGTCCAGCGGCGCGGTGATGCTGATCTTGCGCCCCTTCAGGTCCAGCGATTCATGGTCGACATTGTTGATCAGCGCCTGAAACGCCTTTTTGAACCCCAGCTCCTCGTCGCCGAAGGCCGCCGCATAGCTGGGAAAATCGAAGTTCTTGGTCATCAGCAGCATCTTGTCGTCGGGCATCGACACCGTGCCCTCGAAGCGTATCGGATTGTTCAGCGACACGGTGTCGGCCAGGTGGAATTCCCCGGCGGGCACCAGGATGCTGCGGCCATCGGCAGCGGCGTCGGCGGCCTCGAAGGCCTCGGTGCAGTCGGTGCTGCCGTTGCCGACGGCGCCATAGTCGGTGACATCCACCAGGCTCAGCATCTTGCGCAGGAAGACATGGGTTGCGTCGGTGATCTCGATATCGTCGATCCGCACCACGCCGCCATTTGCGCCGATCAGGTCGAGGCCGAAATGCCCGTAGGCCGCCAGCCGCCCCCAGGGCATCTGCACGCCGCTGCGGTAGCCGCTGCCGACCAGCGCGGTGATCTCGACCACGTCCCCATAGGTTTGCAACGCCGCCTCCGAGGCGGTCTGCGGTGCCCCCGGAATGTTGCTGCCAGTGGCATAGGCCGCGTAGCCCGCGATGCGCACCGTTGGCAGGGCGCCACTGACCGCCTTGATGCGCACCTTGATCTGCAGGTAGCAGCCCGGCTCCAGCGGCGTCTGCCCCATGAAGCGCAGCTTCTGGGTGTTGGCCGTCTTCTGCAATTCCAGACAGCTGCCGAAATCGGCATCGGCCGCCACCAGCACGGCATTAGCCGCACCATCATAGGTGTCGGAGCCGGGGGTGCCGTCGCCGCTGGACCACACATCCAACCCCTCTGCAAATGCGGGGGGCATCAGCTGCACGCCATCGGTAATCGCCTTGTTCATGGAAAACCCTTTCCTGCTACGCCTGTCGCGTTCGGGGATCAGGTTTTACCCAAGCGGCCTTAAGATCCGGCAAGAATAGCGTACGCTGCCCGCCTCAGGACGGCGGATAGCGCGCCGGGAACTCGCACCCAACCGCATGAAATTAAATGAAGATTACAGGATTAACCCTTTGCCAACCTGCCTGTTGCGGCGGCGGTTGCGCTGGCAATGGAGAGAGCCGGTACCAAAAAACACTCGTAACGGAACAAACGGCCTGCACGCCCGGCTCTCCCATGCCGTGGGAGTCAAGCTAGGCGAACATTACGCTACGTCAACAAAGTTTTTTCGCCGCCCCTGCGTGAAGCCATCATAAATTCGCGCCGCGAACAGGATGAGGAATGACAAAGGGGGCACGGTCGCCCGCGCCCCCAGAAGCGATTTCATTTCCGATGACTGGCGGATCAGGCCAGCTCGCCGGCCAGCGCCTTGTCGATCAGCGCGATGGTGTCCTCGACGCCGTAGAGCGCGATGAACCCGCCAAAGCGCGGACCCTGGCTGGCCCCCAGCAGCACTTCGTAGATCGCCGAGAACCAGGCCCGCAGCGGCTCGAACCCGTGGATCTTGCCGATCGCGAAGACCACCGATTGCAGGAACTCCTCGTCCGCGAAGTTGGCCTCGGGCAGCGGATCGTCGTTGCCGACGATCTCGTTCTTCCTGGCGATTGCAGCCAGTGCGGCCTCGGGCGATTTCAGCGCATCGGCCAGATCGGACAGCGCCGCACGCTCCTGATCGGTGGGCAGGCGGTAGGTCTTGGCCGGTTTCACGAAGTCGTTGAAATAGGCCACCGCGAAGCCCGCCGCCTGATCCATGCCCGGATGGGTCTCCGGGGTGGCGTCGGGAGCGTATTTGTTGATGAAGCCCCACATGGTCGCCTTGTCCTCGGCGCTGGAGGCAGAGGCGAGGTTCAGCAGCATCGAGAACGGCACCACCATGTCCGACTGCGGAACGTCGCCGCCGTGGATGTGCCAGACCGGGTTGTTCAGCTGCGCCTTCAGATCCTGGGTGTGATAGGCCCGCAGCTGCTGGTGGTATTCATCCACCGCCTTGGGGATCACGTCGAAGTGCATCCGCTTGGCGGTCTTGGGCTTCTGGTACATGAAATACGCCAGCGACTCGGTCGAGGCATAGGTCAGCCATTCGTCGATCGAGATGCCGTTGCCGGAGGTCTTGGAAATCTTCTGGCCATTGGCATCGAGGAACAGCTCATAGGTGAAATGCTCCGGCGGACGGTGCCCCAGCACCCGGCAGATACCGTCATAGATCGGCGTGTTGGTGGAGTGGTCCTTGCCGTACATCTCGAAGTCGACGCCCAGTGCCGCCCAGCGCGCGCCGAAGTCCGGCTTCCACTGCAGCTTCACGTTGCCGCCGGTGACCGGCAGGGTCCATTCCTTGCCGTCCTCGTCGTCGAAGGTGACGGTGTAGGTCTCGGCGCAGACCTTCTTCATCGGCACGTAGAGCACGCGGCCGGTTTCCGGATGGATCGGCAGGAAGATCGAATAGGTCTGCCGCCGCTCCTCGCGCAGGGACTTCAGCATGATCGCCATGACCTCGTCGTATTTCTCGACGGCGCGCTTGAGGATCTCGTCGAACTGACCGGATTCATAGAACTCCTTGGCCGAGTAGAACTCGTACTCGAACCCGAAGGTATCGAGGAAGCGGCGCAGCATGGCGTTGTTGTGGTGGCCGAAGCTTTCGTATTCGCCAAAGGGGTCGGGCACCGCGGTCAGCGGCTTTTGCAGATGCTCTTGCAGCGCTTCGGGGTTGGGCACGTTGCCCGGCACCTTGCGCATGCCATCGAGGTCATCGGAAAAGCAGATCAGCTTGGTCGGGATGTCCGAGATGGTCTCGAACGCCTTCTTGATCATGGTGGTGCGGGCCACCTCGCCAAAAGTGCCGATATGGGGCAGACCAGAGGGACCATAGCCGGTTTCGAACAGCACATAGCCCTTCTCCGGCGCGCCCTTGGCATAACGTTTGAGAACCCGGCGGGCTTCTTCAAACGGCCAGGCTTTGCTCTTGAGAGCTTCTTCGCGCAGATCAGACATGATGTTCTCCAACGGCGTCTGTTGTTTCGGGATCACCGGCAGGCGCAGGGGCGCGGACCGGCATGCCTCTCTATTGTGCTGATGCAGCACGAGTCAACATCACAAGCCCGGCGCCCGCTTGGTTTCACGGCGCGGCCCGACGCGGCATCGGCCGAAAAATGCCGCACTGCCGCAGCGGGTTATTGAACCGGGCGTCGGGGCCACCTATCCTGCGCAAAACCCGATTTGAACAAGCAAGGATTTCATCCATGAGTGAGCAAACCCCGCACCCGATGTCCCCGCAGGACTGCCTGGTGGCGCTGATGGTGGCGGTGTCTGCCTCTGATGAGAACATCCGCACCGCGGAACTGGTCAAGATCCAGTCGGCGGTCAACATGCTGCCGGTGTTCGCCGATTACGACATCGACCGGGTGGCGCGGATCTCGCAGACGGTGCTGGATCTGTTCGAACAGGAAGACGGGCTGGAGGCGCTGTTCGGCCTCATTCGCGGCGACCTGCCGGAGCGGCTGTTCGAAACCGCCTATGCGCTGGCCTGCGACGTGGCCGCCGCCGACGGCATCCTGGGCGAGACCGAACTGCAGTTCCTGGCCGAGGTGCGTTACGAGCTGAACATCGACCGGCTGCACGCCGCCGCGATCGAACGCGGCGCACGCGCCCGCCACACGGTCTGACCAACCGGCAGACCGTCTCGCGACGCTAGCAGGCCGCTACGTCAGGAGGCATGGGGCATGGCGCCCCATCCGGCGGCTGCCCCGATGTAACGGGTTGTAAAAGTAGCGGGCTGGAAAAATCATCAGGTCAGGGGCGTGCAGATCAACTGCCGTAGACGGCGCCCCAGCGCTCGATCAGCTGTTGCTGCAGCGCCTTGGCGCGGCGGTTCCATCCCTTCGCGCCCCGCGGTCGCTCGCGTTCGGCGCGCGGAATGCTGGCCCGGGTGGCCTCGTCGGCGCTGAAGATCGCAAAAGCGAGTTCCGTTCCGTCTGACGCCGTCATGAAACCGCCGAGACCGGAAACGAAGTTGAGGGTGCCGGTCTTGGCCGCCACCTTGATCGGGTGATCCTTGATCGGACGGCCCTTGGCATCGCGCAGATCGAAGGGTTTCAGCAGCGGCTTCAACTGCCCGCTCCGGTCCGCCGCGATCAACGCCGACAGCAGCCCAAGCGGCGTCATCCGGGACTCCTCGCCAAGGCCCGAGTGGTCGACCAGCCTGATGCCCGGCATGTCGTATCTGGCGGTGGCCCAATGGCTCATCTCCGTCGCCGACTCCTTCAGCGAGCTGGGACGACCGCTGCGGGCCGCGGTTGCCGACATGCCGATCATTTCCGCCATCAGGTTGTTGGAATACTTCAGCATCGCCTTCAGCATTTCTGCCATTGGCGGGCTCTGGTGCTGCGCCAGCAGCTGTGCCGCGGGCAGCGTGCGGATCTGCCGCGCCGCGCCCAGCTGGATGCCATGCGCCCCGGCAAGGGTCCGGAACACATCCCCCGCATAGGCCCCGGGATTGCGGACCGGCAGCCAGCGCGACCCGCCCTTGCCCAGCGCCTTGGAGGCGACGGTCCAATTGTCAGTGCCGGATTGTTCCGCGTAGGTGTAGACCGGCGTGGACCGCGTGGCGATCCGCATCCGCGCCATGCTGACCTCGGGGCGGTGCTTCTCGGTGCGGGCATCCATCGTGGTGGCCCAGCCCCCGCTCGCGGCGCGTTTCCATTCGAAATGCACCCGGTTGAAATTCAGCGCGATACCGGACACCGCCGGCGAATAGCCGAGGTGGTCGGGCTGTCCCGGATCAATGGTGCGGATGGTCGGCAATGCCGCATCCCAGACCAGGAAATCGCCGCGCACCGAGCGCACCCCCGCGGCCTTCAGCGCCGCGGCAAGCTGCGCCAGATCATCGGTGTCCAGCATCGGGTCGCCACCGCCCGCGAGGATCAGATCGCCAAGAACCACGCCGTTGGAGACACCGCCGGTGGCAAGGATGCGGGTCTCGAACCGGTGACTGCCCCCCAATGTCTCCAGCGCGTAGAGCGCGGTGATCACCTTGGCCACGCTGGCCGGCGGCAAGGCCTGGCCCGCGCCATGGGACTCCAGCAGCCGTCCGCTGTTCACATCCGCCACGGCGCAGACGACTTCCCCCGGCAGATCGGCTTGCGCCAGCAGCGCCTTCAGCCCCTCGGCCCCCGGTGCGAATATGCTGTTGCGCCGCGAAACCGGCCGCAAGGAAACCGTGGGCGCATTGGCCAGCGCGGCCGAGCCCGCCATGGCGGCGAGCCCCGAAAGTAGGAATGTCCGGCGAGACGTCATCTTGGTCTGTTTCACGGTCAGGGGCTGCTCATGTCGTTTTTGCGTTCTGCCACAGGCCGCTGCAGAAATCAGGGCTTCTGCCCCATGAGAGTTCCTGCTACCGCTTGCGCCTATGTTTCAGGCAGTGATCCTCATGTTTGTGGCCATGTCAATGATCCCGGCCGGGGATCTGTGCGGGAAGTTGCTGACCGGCAGCGGCCTGGCCACACCCGCCTTTGTCGCCTGGTCGCGATTTTCCATCGGCGCGCTGCTGATCCTGCCCTTCGTGCCGCGCCGGGCCTATGCGCTGTTGCGCGACTGGCGCCTGTGGCTGCGTGCCGCCCTGCTGACCGGGGGCATCTTTTCGATCCAGATGGCGCTGTCGACCGAGCCTTTGGCCAATGTCTTTGCCGCCTTCTTCATCGGTCCGGTGGTGAGCTACGTTCTGTCCGTGCTGCTGCTGCGCGAACCGGCGACGATGACGCGCAACGCGCTGATGGCGGTTGGCTTCATCGGCGTTCTGCTTGTGGTGCGCCCGGGCTTTGGCGGCTCGCTCAACCTGTTGTGGGCGGTGCTGGCGGGCTGTTTCTACGGTGCGTTCCTGACCAGTTCGCGCTGGCTGGCCGGGCTCGGCAGCGCGCTG
The DNA here is from genome assembly GCF_041224635.1 of Leisingera sp. XS_AS12. Taxonomy (NCBI): domain Bacteria; kingdom Pseudomonadati; phylum Pseudomonadota; class Alphaproteobacteria; order Rhodobacterales; family Roseobacteraceae; genus Leisingera; species Leisingera sp. XS_AS12. Next base: position 131,355 of record NZ_JBGFGM010000079.1, on the reverse strand, counting down.
GAGCTGAGCCTGACACAATTGGCGCTGAGCGCACTGCTGCTGCTGCCGCTGGGGCTGACCAGCCTGCCGGAGTTCTCCGCCTCCACCGCGGTGCTGACGGTGGGAAGCGCGGCGTTTTCGATGCTGGGCAACCTTCTGCTGCTTTATGTCTATGCGCGGGTGCAGGCGGTGAAACTGGCGCCAATGGTCTATTTCCAGCTGGTCGCCGCGGTGGGTCTGGGCTGGATGGTGTTCAACCAGCTGCCCGACGCCTGGACCTGGGCCGGGCTGGTGGTGGTGCTGTCGGCCGGGCTGGGCTCAGCCCTGCTGCGCCGCTGACCAGTCGCCACGGGCGCGCAGCTGGGTGGAGCTGACATCCACCATCGGCACGTTCACGAAACACCACGCGGGGCTGGTGGCCTGCGCCAGCAAATGGCTTTGGCCGCCCTTCAGCATCGCATGGCGGTAGATCCGGGCCGCCGGTGACAGCCGCGCGGCGATCCGGTCCCCGGGGCGCGCCAGCACCCCGACGGGCACCGTGTCGAGGATCTGCCGCCAATCCTTCCAGTGATGGAAATGCACCAGGTTGTCCGCCCCCATCAGCCAGACAAAGCGCACACCGGGATGGCGGCGACGCAGATGGCGCAGGATCTGGGCGGTATAGCGCGTGCCGAGATCCGCCTCGATGCCGCTGATATGGATACGCGGATGCTGCATCAGCGCCCGGCTGGCCGCGATCCGCCGCGCCAGCGATGCCGGCTGACGGCGCTTCAGCGGGTTGCCCGGCGACACCAGCCAGAACAGGTGATCCAGCCCGAACCGCCTCAGCGCCGCGTGGGAAATCGCCGCGTGGCCGTGATGGGGCGGATCGAATGACCCTCCCAACAGCCCGACGCTCTGGCCCGGTTGGATATGCGGCAACTTGCAAATCATCGCCGCCTTGATGCGCATAGTTTGCAGGGGAGATCAATCACATGCCCGCCTGCCCCGCCAAGCGCGGGGCTGCCGACAGGCAGGTGGCGAGGTGCAAGCGCTGCCCGTGCTGCGCACAGGACAGTACCAGTTGCAGCACCTTGCCTTCCTCGCCGGACCAGAGTTCGATACACGCATTGATTGATAGACTTGGAGCGAGCAATGCGCCTGACCGTGCCGGAACCGAGGATTGACCTCTACAAGGATGGATTTGCAAAACATGATCAACTGGGGCGCAAACAGACCGGTGATAAACTGTCGAATCTGGTAGAAACCATCGACGACCCGCTGGTTATAGCGCTGGACGGAGCCTGGGGCTCAGGTAAATCGTTTTTTCTGAAATGCTGGGTTGGGGAGCATCTGAAACGACATGGGTACACCACCCAGACCGTCTATTTCGACGCGTTCCAGCATGACTACCTAACCGATCCACTTGTTGCGCTAACACAAACAATCTGTGACCAGCTGCCACCCGGATCGAAGACCTCTCGCTTTATCCGCAAGGGTAAGAAAATGTTGTCCAAAGTAGCAATGCCCTCGGTCAGAGTGGCAGCTGCAATAGCCACGTCTGGCGCCTCTGAAATGGTCGGGACTGTAGCTGATGCCGCAATACTATCCAGTTGGAAAGAAGCAGAACGCGCGGCTGAGCAATACTGGAAGCGAGAAGCGGGTAAGTGTGCTGCGATGGGACAGTTCCGCGCTGCGCTGCAAGAATTGACGGATCCAAATGAGAACGGGGAGCCACAAAGAAAACTGGTTGTCGTTATCGACGAACTAGATCGATGTCGCCCAGACTACGCGCTGTCAATACTGGAGATCATCAAGCACTTCTTTAACGTAGACGGCGTGCATTTTGTTTTGGGGGCGAACCTGAAAGAACTGCAGAACTCAGTACGGGCGCGATATGGGAGCGCAATAAACGCAGCAAAGTACCTTCAAAAATTTGTGTCGCTTGCCGTCCGCTTGCAAGGTCCGAAAGTAGGCCTTGGCGACCAAGCAGCTTACTCTAAGCACTTCGATAATATTGGCGACTTAATTGGCCTCCCCAATGACTGGCCGCGCACCTTCGTCCGAGATTACCTGATTATGTCAAACCACCATCTCATGATCAGCTTGCGGGATGTAGAAAAATTAGCCTGCCTGCTTCAGGTTGTTCCGACGGGCGGGATCGAGACGTCGGGTGAAAGGCACGTTTTTGCCGGGCTAATCATCATGGAGGTGACCGCGCCGAACCTGATAGAGAAAGCTAGACGGGGCGATCTAGACTACTCGGATGTGGAGCCGCTTTTTCTTCTTGAAACAAGGGAGGAAGCTGATGGCCCGTTCTTTGATGCACGTGCAGCTTGGCGAGCAACAAAACCCAATCCCCCCAGTTCACTACAGATCAAAATTAGCGGTCGTGCTGATAGGTTATTTGCCCAGTCAAACCGATCCCGCATTATTCCAAATATGATCGCTGAAAGAATGGACGCGTTTGTACTTCCCGACGCCGGTTGATTACCCTGTTGAAGGTGCCGCAACTGGTGCCCGCGTGGCACCCCCTCCCCGGAGCATGCTTCCCGCATTGCCCCGCCGTCGCCCATCCGCTATCACTCCCGCCAGCGAATTTCCCCCTTAACGGAGCGATCACATGGCTTCCTACCAGTACGTCTACCACATGCAGGGGGTCTCCAAGACCTACCCCGGTGGCAAGAAATGCTTTGAAAACATTCACCTGTCCTTCCTGCCCGGCGTGAAGATCGGTGTCGTCGGCGTCAACGGCGCCGGTAAGTCGACCCTGATGAAGATCATGGCCGGTCTCGACAAGGACTACACCGGCGAGGCCTGGGCCGCCGAGGGCGCCAAGGTCGGCTACCTGCCACAGGAGCCGCAGCTGGATGAAAACCTGACCGTGCGCGAAAACGTCATGCTGGGCGTGCAGGCCAAGAAGGACATCCTCGACCGCTACAACGAGCTGGCGATGAACTACTCGGACGAGACCGCCGAGGAGATGGCCAAGCTGCAGGACGAGATCGACGCCCAGAACCTCTGGGACCTGGACAGCCAGGTGGACGTGTCGATGGAAGCGCTGCGCTGCCCGCCGGATGATGCGATGCCCGCCAACCTGTCGGGTGGTGAGCGCCGCCGCGTGGCGCTGTGCAAACTGCTGCTCGAAGCGCCCGACATGCTGCTGCTCGACGAACCGACCAACCACCTCGATGCGGAAACCATCGCCTGGCTGCAGCAGCACCTGATCGACTACAAGGGCACCATCCTGTGTGTAACCCACGACCGTTACTTCCTGGATGACATCACCGGCTGGATCCTCGAGCTCGACCGCGGCCGCGGCATCCCCTACGAGGGCAACTACTCCAGCTGGCTGGAGCAGAAGGCCAAGCGGCTGGAACAGGAAGCCCGCGAGGACAAGGCCAAGCAGAAGACGCTGGAACGCGAGCTGGAGTGGATGCGCCAAGGCCAGAAAGCCCGCCAGGCGAAATCCAAGGCCCGTATTCAGGCCTACAACGAGCTGGCCAGCCAGTCCGAGCGCGAAAAGGTCGGCCGCGCCCAGATCGTGATCCCGAACGGCCCGCGCCTCGGCTCCAAGGTGATCGAGGTGAACGGCCTGTCCAAGCACTATGGCGACAAGCAGCTGATCGAGAACCTGTCCTTCTCGCTGCCGCCGGGCGGCATCGTGGGCGTGATCGGCCCCAACGGCGCCGGTAAATCGACCCTGTTCAAGATGCTGACCGGCCAGGAGCAGCCCGACGAGGGTACTGTTGAGTACGGCGACACCGTGAAGCTGTCCTACGTCGACCAGTCGCGTGACGATCTGAACGACAATGACACCGTGTGGGAGGCGATCTCCGGCGGTGCCGAGATCATCGAACTGGGTGACGCGCAGGTGAACTCCCGCGCCTATTGCTCGTCCTTCAACTTCAAGGGCGGCGACCAGCAGAAGAAGCTGTCGCTGCTGTCCGGCGGTGAGCGCAACCGCGTCCACATGGCGCGGCTGCTGAAGGAAGGCGGCAACGTGCTGCTGCTCGACGAACCGACCAACGACCTCGACGTCGAGACCCTGCGCGCACTGGAAGACGCGCTGGTCGATTTCGCCGGCTGCGCCGTGGTGATCTCGCACGACCGCTTCTTCCTCGACCGGATCTGTACCCACATCCTGGCCTTCGAGGGCGATGCCCATGTCGAATGGTTCGAGGGCAACTTCGAGGACTACGAGGAGGACAAGAAGCGCCGCCTCGGTCCCGACGCACTGGAGCCCAAGCGTCTGAAGCACAAGAAGTTCGTGCGCTGACCCAAGCCTGTCGATGCGGCCCCTCGCGGGCCGCATCTTTCTTTGCGGCTTCCCTTTTTGTTCACGCAGCCGGGGGGCACCAGCCGCTGACGTTTTTTTCAGGCCAGGGGGCGGGCATCCGCCGACCGCCGGTCGACCAGACAGCGGCACAATTCACAAAATTAACCAAATTTGAACCAAATCTCGCGCAAGATTTCCTTGAGATCACTACCGGACGCCGGGTTATGCTGACCCGGCCAGTGCAGTGAACAGGAGGCATCATGGCTTGGGCAGGCATCATAATCGGAATGGTCGCGGGGATCTTCGCCACGGTTCTCGGCTATACCGCTGCCGGGATGCCCTTGTGGCTGAGCCTGCTGATGTATCCGGCGACCGGCACGGTCGTTACCCTGCTCGTGATTGCTGTGCTGCTGCTGCGGAACACCCCCGGCGGGCCGGCCCCGCGCCGCTTTGCCCCCCAAGGTGAAATCGCCCCGGCCTGACCTCCTGCCGCATCGCTTCTGTCGCGGCGGCTGCGGTGATTGTTATCGCCGCCCGGCAGTCCCTGCCCCGTATCTGCAATTACCCTGCCTGACCTGTGGAGCGCCAAACCGTCCGGCGATCCTTGGAATCCCACATTGGGGCGTTACCCCCGGAACCACGCCAGAATCTGCCCCTGCCGCAGCGCCCCGGACTGGCGCTTCTGTTCCTTGCCCCGTGCAAAGGCAACCAAAGTGGGAATGCCGCGCACCCGGTAGCGGGCACCGGTGGACTGGTGATCCTGCGTGTTCAGCTTGACCAGCCGGGCCTGGCCCGCCAGCGTCTTTGCCGCCTTGGCAAATTCAGGCGCCATCGCGCGACAAGGGCCACACCAGGGTGCCCAGAAATCCACCAGCAAGGGCAGCTCGTCGTGGCGGATCGCCTTCTGCAGCACGGCCGGGTCCACGTCCACCGGCCCGCGCGGCAGCAGCGCCGCGCCGCAAGTGCCGCACTTCGCCGCGGCGGCGGGTTTGTCCGCGGGCAGGCGATTCAATTGCGCGCAGCTCAGGCAGGTCAGCGTCTTGGCACCCATGGCAGCTCCTCCGTCGGTCATCTGCCGCAGACATACGCCCCCACGGCCGCCCCCGAAAGAGGCTTTGCCACGGGCAACCGGCCGCCACGCCGCGGGTGGCAGAGAGGCATCAGGTCTGCATCCGGCTCGGAGAGGGGTGGTTGACCCATGTCGTCCGGCACCGGAAGATACTCGCCACAGGCAACAAAAGATCTGGACCCTCACCATGCTTTCTCGCCGCGACTTGCTGACCACCGCCGCTGCCGCCACCGCGCTGCTTCCCCTGCCCGCGCTTGCCCGCACCCGCGACCCGGAGCCATTCGACCCTGTGCCGCAGGAGGTGCGGATCAAGAAGCAGTTCGAACCGGGCCAGATCCTGGTGCTGCCCCGCTCCTACTACCTGTATTTCGTGACCGCTCCGCGCAAGGCGATCCGCTATGGCGTCGGCGTCGGCAAGGCCGGGCTGGAATTCACCGGCCAGGCGGTCATCGAGCGCAAGCGCGAATGGCCCAGCTGGCGCCCCACCCCCGAGATGATCGAGCGCGACCCGCGCGCCTACGCGAAATTCGTGGACAACGACTACATCCAGCCCGGCGGCCCGGACAATCCGCTGGGAGCACGGGCGCTGTATCTCTATCAGAACGGGGTGGACACCTATTTCCGCATTCACGGCACCAACCAGCCGCAGACGATCGGCCATTCCGTTTCCAACGGGTGCATCCGCATGCTGAACGAGCACGTCGTGGACCTGTACAACCGGGTGCCGCTGGGGACCGTCGTCACGGTTCTGTAGGCCGGTCAGGCGCCTTCGGGCGGCCGCAAGTGTGCTGGTTTGCGCCGGTTTGTGCCTGAGCCTCCGTATTTTTCTTGCACGAAGGGGCTGTCATCCTCAATTGTGTCATGGCGACGTTACGCAACTGGCATCACTGTACCCCACAGGCATGGTCATGAGCATTTGCAAACATTGCCGAGCTGCCGCATGCGCGGGCAGAGAATTGAGACGACTTAGGAGTACAGACGATGGCCACTGGCACCGTCAAATGGTTCAACACCACCAAAGGCTACGGCTTTATTGCACCCGATGATGGCGGCAAGGACATCTTTGTCCACATTTCCGCGGTTGAACGCTCTGGCCTGACCGGCCTGGCTGACAATCAGAAAGTGAGCTACGAGCTGCGCGAAGGACGTGACGGCCGTGAATCCGCAGTGGATCTGGCGCTGGTGTCCTGACCGGCCCGCCCTGACGGCACCAGAACAGACATTCGACAGCCCCGCCCGACGGGGCTGTTTTCAGTTTCGGATCCGCGCCACCAGCTCAAGCGCGGCAGGCCCCAGCGCCGCCACGTTCAGCGCCACGCCTTCCTCGTTGGGATGGATGCCGTCGGGCTGGAAATAGACCTGCGCCGCCGCGATGTCGCCCCCCACCTTGTCGGCAATGCCCGCAAACGCGTCAGGGTGCAGCAGCGTATCGAACCGGTGGGCCAGATCCGGGTAATTCGAATCGAACTCCGCCTTGTAGTCCGGCCCGTAGTTGCCCGGCGCGACCATGCCGACCAGCAGGGTTTCGATACCGCTGTCGCTGGCCGCCTGCAGAATGCTGGCCAGATTGGCGCGGGTCTCGGCCGGCGGCAGGCCGCGCAGCATGTCGTTGCCGCCCAGCAGGACAATCAGCCCGTCGGGCTTGTCCGAGAGCGTCCACGCGACCCGCGCCGCGCCGCCCGCGGTGGTGTCGCCCGACACGCCCGCATTCTGCAGCTGCACCTCGGCGCCGTTCTCGTTCAGCCAGCGCTCCAGCTGCGGCACCAGCCCCTGGCCCTGCGGCAGCCCGTAGCCCTGCACCAGGCTGTCGCCGAAAACGGTGATCCGCAGCGCCTCCGCCGACGCGGCCCCGGACAACAGCATCAAACATAACAGTGCCAGTATCTTGCGCATCGCCGCAGAAACTCCATATCCGATAGATGGTTTCAAACAGGCAGGCCCGATGACAGACACCAACAGCCCCGTTCTCCATCTGTTAGATGCGTGTTTGACGCTGAATAGCAATACCGGCCCGGTGGAAATCCTGCATGGGATATCGCTGGAGGTCAAACCGGGGGAGACGCTGGGGCTGGTCGGCCCGTCCGGTTCCGGCAAATCGTCGCTCCTGATGCTGATGGGTGGGCTGGAGCAGGCCACCGGCGGCCAGATCCGCGCGCTGGGGCAGGATCTGACCGCGATGGACGAGGACGCGCTGGCGCGGTTCCGCCGCAACAACATGGGCGTGGTGTTCCAGAGCTTTCACCTGATCCCGACGATGACGGCGCTGGAAAACGTCGCCACCCCGCTGGAGCTGGCGGGCGAGCGCGACGCCTTTGAGCGCGCGCGGGCTGAGCTGGAGGCCGTGGGACTCGGCCACCGGGCGGACCATTTCCCGGCGCAGATGTCGGGCGGCGAGCAGCAGCGTGTCGCATTGGCGCGGGCCCTGGCGCCGCGACCGGCGATCCTTCTGGCGGATGAGCCCACCGGCAACCTCGACGAGGCCAACGGCGCGGCGGTGATGGACCTGCTGTTCGGGCTGCGCGACCGCTACGGCGCGACGCTGGTGATGGTCACCCATGCGCCGGAACTGGCGGCGCGCTGCGACCGGGTGGTGCGGCTGCGCGACGGGCGCATCGACGAGGCCGCCGCGCGCGAGGCGGCGGAATGAGCGCTGCCAGCCTGCGCCTTGCCTGGCGCTTTGCCCTGCGTGAGCTGCGCGGCGGGCTGAAGGGGTTCCGTATCTTTCTGGCCTGCCTTGCGCTGGGGGTGGCGGTGATTGCCGCCATCGGCTCGATCCGCGCGTCGATCGAGACCGGCCTGTCGCGCGAGGGCGCCACCATTCTGGGCGGCGATGCCGAGCTGAACTTCACCTATCGGTTCGCCACCGAGGACGAGCGCGCCTGGCTGGAGCAGAACGCCGTGCGCTATTCCGAGATTGCCGAGTTCCGCTCCATGGCCGTGGTGGGCGAGGAACGCGGGCTGACGCAGGTGAAGGCGGTGGATGACCTCTATCCGCTGAAGGGCGAGATGCAGCTGACCCCGCCGATGCCGCTGGCGGCGGCGCTGGACGGCGCAGCGGGTCTGCCCGGCGCGGTGATGGACCGGGTGTTGGCCGACCGGCTGGGGTTGGCGCCGGGCGACAGCTTCCGCCTTGGCACGCAGGAGTTCCGGCTGACGGCGCTGATCGCGCTGGAGCCGGATGCCGCCGCCTCCGGCTTTGAGCTGGGACCGCGCACGATGGTGCGGACGGCCGATCTGGACGCGTCCGGCCTGCTGCAGCCGGGCACGCTGTTTGACACCAAGTACCGCATGGACCTGCCCGCTGGGCATGATCTGGACGCGTTGCAGGCGGATGCCGAGGCGCGGTTTGAAAGCACCGGCCTGCGCTGGCGCGATGCGCGCAACGGCGCGCCGGGGATCACCAATTTCGTGGAGCGCCTGGGTGCGTTCCTGGTGCTGGTCGGCCTGTCCGGGCTGGCCGTGGGCGGCGTCGGGGTCTCGGCGGCGGTGCGCGCCTATCTTGCGACCAAGACCGGCACCATCGCCACCCTGCGGACCCTCGGCGCCGAGCGGCAGGTGATCTTTCTGACCTACTTCCTGCAGATCGGCGCGCTGGCGCTGCTCGGCATTGCCATCGGGCTGGGGCTGGGCGGGCTGGGGCCTGTCCTGCTGGGGCCGCTGATCGCCGCCCAGCTGCCGTTCCCGGCGGTGTTTTCGATCTACCCTTCGGCGCTGGCCGAGGCTGCACTCTATGGCCTGCTGACCGCCTTTGTCTTTGCCCTGTGGCCGCTGGCACGGGCCGAGCGGATCCGCGCGGCCTCGCTGTTCCGCGATGCCTTTGCCAGCCGCACCCGGCTGCCCGCGCCGCGCTACCTGCTGGCGACCGCGCTGGCGCTGGGGCTGCTGGTCGGGCTGGCGGCCTGGTTCAGCGGCTCGGCGCAGCTGACGCTGTGGACCGCGGGCGGGCTGATGGGGGCGCTGGTGGTGCTGCTGATCGCAGCGCTTGGCATCGGCTACCTGGCGCGGCGCGGCGCCCAGCCAGCGCGCGGCCTCCCGGCACTGCGATGGGCGCTGTCCTCGATCGGCAGCGCGCGCGACGGCGCGGTGCCCGCAGTGCTGGCGCTGGGGCTGGGGCTGACGGTGCTGGCGGCAATCGGCCAGATCGACGGCAACATGCGCCGCGCCATCGCAGGCAACCTGCCCGACGTGGCGCCCAGCTATTTCTTTGTCGACATCCAGCGCGAACAGATGCCCGGCTTTCTGAAGCGGGTCGAGAATGACCCCGCGGTGACGCGGGTGGAAAACGCGCCGATGCTGCGCGGCGTGCTGACCCGGATCAACGGCCAGCCCGCAACCGAGGTTGCCGGCGATCACTGGGTGGTGCGCGGCGACCGCGGCATCACCTATGCCGCGGCCCAGCCCGCGAACACCACCGTCACCGCCGGCACATGGTGGCCCGAGGACTACAGCGGGCCGCCGCAGATCAGCTTTGCCGCCGAAGAGGCCGAGGAGTTGGGGCTGAGCCTTGGCGACACGCTGACGCTGAACATCCTGGGCCGCGACATCACCGGCACTATCACCAGCCTGCGCAATGTCGACTTCTCGACCGCGGGCATGGGCTTTGTGATGGTGCTGAACGAGGCCGCGCTGGCGGGCGCGCCGCACAGTTTCATCGCCACCGTCTATGCCGAGGAACAGGCCGAGGCCGCCATCCTGCGCGATCTGGCCCGCGAGATGCCCAATATCACCGCGATCCGGGTGCGCGACGCGCTTGACCGGGTTGCCGACATCCTGAAACAGCTGGCCGCCGCCACCGCCTATGGCGCGGCGGCGACGCTGCTGACCGGCTTTCTGGTGCTGCTGGGGACCGCCGCCGCGGGTGAGCCTGCGCGGCGCTACGAGGCGGCCCTGCTGAAGACGCTGGGCGCGCCGCGGCGGCAGATCCTGGCCAGCTTTGCGCTGCGCTCTGCCCTTCTGGGCGCGGCGGCCGGGCTGGTGGCGCTGGCGGCGGGGATCGGCGGCGCCTGGGCGATCAACGCCTATGTGTTCGAGACCTCCTATGCGGTGATCTGGCCCAACGCGATCCTGGTGATTTCCGGCGGGGTGCTGACAACGCTGCTGGCCGGGCTGATCTTTGCGCTGCGCCCACTGGCGGCGAAACCCGCCCGCATCCTGCGCGCCCGCGAATAGGCCCAGGCGGAATTGGGCGCTTCCCCGTCACCGGGCGCTGCAGGCCATCGGTTGCAGAATCCGCAGCAGGTCATGGTTGTCACAGACCAGCGCCGCCAGCGAGATGTCATCGAGCGACGCATAAAACGCCTGCGCCGCATCGGCCAGGGCTGTCTTCAGTCGGCAGGCATCCGTCAGCGGGCAGGTGTTGTCGGCATCGGCGAAGCATTCGACCATCGGCAGATTGCCCTCCACGTCGCGAAACACATCCCCGATGCGGATCCTCGCGGGCGGTCGCGCCAGGTTCATCCCGCCGTTGCGGCCACGCTGGGTGCTGAGATAGCCCAGCTGGCTGAGCTGATTGATGACCTGCGCCAGGTGGTTCTCCGAGATATTGCAGCACTCTGCGATTTCGGCCTTGGTGACCAGCCGCTCCGCATGGGCGGCGCAATACATCAGCAGCCTGACGGCGATGTTGGTCCTTTTGGTGATGCGCATGGGTGGCTCCCGCAGCTGTGCTGCATCGGTTATTGCATAGGGGCGCAAAAACCGGTTTGACATACATCAATCAGACAAGGCGCAGAAAGGCACAGTGCATGACGGCCCCCTATTTCTTTGGCTATGGCAGCCTGGTGAACACCGCAACGCACAGCTATGGCGGCGCGCGGACGGCGCGGCTGCGGGGCTGGCGGCGGGCCTGGGTCCATACCGACCTGAGCGACGTTGCGATTCTGTCGGCGGTGCCCTGCGACGCCAGCGAGATCGACGGGCTGATCGCAGAGGTGCCGGGGGCCGACTGGGCGGCGCTGGACGCGCGCGAATTCGCCTATGAACGCCTGGCGGCCGCCGACCGGGTGACCCATGATCTGGACGGCGCGCCGGACGTGTCGGTCTACGCGGTGCCCGCCGCGCACCACCGCAAGGCGGCGCAGAAACACCCTATCCTGCTCAGCTACCTGGACGTGGTGCTGCAGGGCTATCTGCACCAGTTCGGCGAGGCCGGCGTGCAAGGGTTCATCGCCACCACCGACGGCTGGGATGCGCCCATTCTGGACGACCGCGCCGCGCCGCGCTATCCGCGCCACCAGCCGATCGCCGCGGCAGAGCGGGCCCTGTTCGACAAACTGGTCGACAGGACCGGCGCCCGGCGGATAGCGTTGGAGGCATGATCGAAAAGGCGCTTTTGCACATGGGCCGGATTGCCCGGCAGCTCTGGTTCAGGGTTGTCGTGATTTCGCTGGTGTCGCTGCTGGCGCTGCTCCTTGCCCCCCTGGCAAAACCGCTGCTGCCCGGCAGCGTCAGCGAGGATTTCGGCCGCGAGGCGGTGCTGCCGGTGCTGACGATCCTCGCCTCGGGCATGCTGGCGGTGACCACCTTTTCGCTCAACGTCATGGTCAGCGCCTACCGCACCGCCGCCTCGATGGCGACGCCGCGGGTCTACCGGCTGCTGCTGGAGGACACGGTTACCCACCGGGTGCTGGCGACCTTCGTCAGCGGCTTCATCTATTCGCTCACCGCGGTGATCCTGTTCCGCGCGCGCTATTTCACGCCGGAGGGCGCGCTGGTGGTCTTTGGCCTGACCGTCATCGTGGTGGTGCTGATCGTCGGCGCCATCCTGCGCTGGATCGATCACCTGTCGAGCCTCGGCAGCATGGACCACACCCTGCGCCTGATCGAGCGCCGCACCCGCGACAGCCTGCGCGACCGGCTGGACAAGCCCTGCCTCGGCGGGCGTTGCGCCGAAGATGCGGAAAGACCGGAAGACGCGGTCGAGATCCCCGCCGCCAAAAGCGGGTTTGTCCGCTTCATCGGCCTCGCGCGGCTGAACGAGCTGGCAAAGGACGCCGGGGTCGAGATCACCCTGACCCGGGCAGCGGGGGACTACATCCTGCGCGGCCAGCCCGTGGCCTGGGCAACCGGTGGCGACAATGAGTTCTGCAAGGCCGCCTCGGCTGCCATCGACATCGGCGACGTGCGCAGTTTCGACCAGGATCCGTCATTCGGCCTGCTGCTGCTGGCGGAAACCGCGCAACGCGCATTGTCGCCCGGCGTCAACGATCCCGGCACTGCGGTGGAGGTGATGGGCCGACTGGAGCGGCTGCTGTGGGAGAACATGCCCGCGGATGAGACCAGCGACACCCGCAAGCCGACCTATCCCCATGTCAGCGTGCCGCCGGTCACCGCCGGGCATCTGCTGCACTGCGCCTTCCCGCCAATCGCCCGCTGCGGCAGCGACTCGCCCTCGGTGATGCGCTGGATGGAAAAGTCACTGGACGCGCTGGCCAGCCATCCCAACCCGGCAATGGCCAAGGCCGCCAGAAAGATGTGCGAGGAGGTGCACGACGGCCGTTGGGGCTGACCCACGGCCACACCCCGCAGCTGCTGCGAGACGCTCCCGCCCGTTTGCGCGCATGAAATTCATGCGCCCGGCCCAACTGCAGCGGCGGCATCCCTGATGCAGCTGCGGCGGGCGGGAGTTCTCCGCAACACCATTCAGCGGCACGAAAAAGGGCGGCGCCTGCTGGCACCGCCCCTGTGTCTCTTGATGGCTTTGGGAGTTCAGCCGCGGGCGCGGACCTTTTCCATCAGCGCCAGCAGCGCCGACATGTCGGGGCCGCGCTCCATGCCGGTCACCGCCTTGCGCAGCGGCATGAACAGACCCTTGCCCTTGCGACCGGTCACGGCCTTGACCTCAGCCGTCCACTTGCCCCAGCTGTCGGCGTCATAGGGGCCCTCGGGCAGCATCGCCATGGCCTCGGCGATGAACTCCTTGTCCTCATCGGCCACCAGCGGCTCGGCGCCGTCGCGGCACAGCTCCCACCAGCCTGCCAGGTCCTTCAGCGTGGTGATGTTTTCCTTGGCCATGTCCCAGAAGGCCGCCTGTTTCTCTGCCGGCACGCCCAGCGCGTCCACGTGGGACTGCACCGCCTCGAGCGGCAGCGACTGCAGGTAGCGGGCGGTCAGCGGGTAGAGATCCTCGACGTCGAACTTGGTCGGCGCAGCGCCGAAGCGGGTGATGTCAAAGCCCTCGATCAGCTCGGCCATGTCCGAGCGCAGCTCGACCGGATCGGACGACCCCAGCCGCGCCATCAGCGACAACAGCGCCATCGGCTGCACACCCGCCTCGCGCAGGTCGCGCAGCGCCAGGGTGCCCAGACGCTTGGACAGCGCCTCGCCCTGCGGGCCGGTCAGCAGCGAGTGGTGCGCAAAGGACGGCACGGTGCCGCCGAGCGCCTCGATGATCTGGATCTGGGTGGCGGTGTTGGTCACGTGGTCCGAGCCACGCACCACGTTGGTCACGCCCATCTCGGTGTCATCGACGACCGACGCCAGCGTGTACAGGAACTGCCCGTCGCCCCGGATCAGCACCGGGTCGGAGACCGAGGCCGCATCGATCGAGATATCGCCGAGGATGCCGTCGGTCCATTCGATCCGTTCGTGGTCGAGCTTGAAGCGCCAGACGCCGTCGCCGCGCTCGGCGCGCAGGGCGGCCTTCTCGTCGTCGGAGAGGGTCAAGGCGGCGCGGTCATAGACCGGCGGCTTGCCCATGTTGAGCTGCTTCTTGCGCTTCAGGTCGAGTTCGGTCGGGGTCTCGAACGCCTCGTAGAAGCGGCCGATCTGGCGCAGGCGATCCGCGGCCTCATGGTAGCGATCCAGCCGTTCGGACTGGCGCTCCACCTTGTCCCAGGTCAGACCCAGCCATTCCAGGTCTTCCTTGATGGCATCGACGTATTCTTCCTTCGACCGCTCGGGGTCGGTGTCGTCGATGCGCAGGATGAAGGTGCCGCCCGCCTTGCGGGCGATCAGGTAGTTCATCAGCGCGGTGCGCAGGTTGCCGACGTGGATATAGCCGGTCGGCGACGGGGCAAAACGGGTGGTGGTCATCACATGTCTCCTGTTGCCGCTGGCTTGTCACATGGGCAGGCAATTGTCCAGTTTCACGCAAGGCACCCCCCGCACCGCAGAAGCGCAGGCAGGCTGTGGTGCGCCGCCCGTCAGGATGACCGCATGCAACCGGAGGCGGCCGCACCCGTTTTTGCCGGAACGCATCACAATCCGGGACCGGCGTCGGAGGCGCATCCGCCGCGCCGTTCACGCGAATGTTTGAAGAATTGCACGGTAACTGGCCTAGGATAGGCCCGATCGACCCACAAGAGAGGACCTGCCATGACTGTCTCAATGACCCGGCGCGCGGCTCTGACCGGCGCGGCCACCCTCCCCCTCGCCGGTGCCGCAACACCTGTCCTGGCGGGTTCGGAGCCGCAAGACGACGCCGGTGCCGCAATGCCGATCGCGCGCACCTTCACCCTGGGAGAGATGCCGGTCACCACGTTGCTGGACGCCACGGCCCTGCGCGAAGGCCCGAAGGAGATTTTTGGCGGCAATGTCAGCGAAGAGGAGTTCCGCAAGGTGTCCGAGGAGAACTTCATCTCGTCTGAGGCCGCACAATTCTATTTCACGCCCACGCTGGTGGAAACTGACGGCGAGCTGGTGCTGTTTGACACCGGCCTCGGCCAGGGGGGGCTGCCGCGCGCCCTGGCAGCCGCGGGGGTGACACCCGAGGCCATCGACGTGGTGGTGATTACCCACATGCATCCCGACCATATCGGCGGGCTGATGACGGATGGCGCGCCGACCTTCCCCAATGCGCGATACGTCATGGGGGCGACCGAGTACAATTTCTGGTCGGCGATGGACCCCGGCCACCGCGTCGGCGATCTCGTGGCGCAGAATGTCACGCCACTGACGGAACGCACCACCTTCATCGAGGATGGTGCCCGGGTCGCCTCTGGCATCACTGCCGTGGCAAGCCACGGCCACACGCCCGGGCACATGTGCTTCATGCTGGACAGCGGCGGGCGGCAACTGATGCTGACCGCGGACCTGGCCAACCACTATGTCTGGAGCTTTGCGCATCCGGACTGGGCGGTGAGCTTTGACGCCGACAAACCCGCCGCCACCCAGTCGCGGCGGCAGGTGTTGCGCATGCTGGCCGCGGATCGGGTGCCGATGATTGGCTACCACATGCCCTTCCCCGCCGCCGGTTTCGTCGAAACCCGCGGTGACGGGTTCCGCTATGTGCCGGTCAGCTATCAACTGATGGGGTAGACTCCTACCGCTTGAGTCAAATTTCAAGCAGATCGCCGGGCGCCATTTAGAAAGGACACACCCGCCTTTGCTACCTTGAGGCGACTGAATGCCAGTTAGCCCAGGGTTGCCCGTGAACGATCAATCGACCTTCACCCAACGACAGACATCCGGCGCCTCTGCGCCGGACGCGCCACGGCATGTCGCCGACCCGGTCCAGCCCTCGCTGGACCGCTTTCGCGATATTGTTGACCGGCTGTCGCAAGGCATTGTTGTCTGGTCCGCGGATGGCCGCTGCGAATTGTTCAACCAGCGCGTGCTGGAGGTGCTGGAATTGCACGAGACTGACCTGCGCATCGGGTTGTCGCGGGAGGACTTCTTCACCGCGGCGGTGGCACGCGGGGACGTCACCGCGGCCAGCGCAGCCCAGGCCCGGATCGATTTCCACTCGGGCAAGGATCGCTTCAGCGCCGATCGCCGCATGGCATCCGGGCGCATCCTGTCGATCGAGACACGCCGCCTGCCCGACGGCGGCCATGTCACCAGCTACACGGACGTCACCCAGTATCGCCGCGATGCGGAGGAGCTGACGAAGGCCAAGCAGAAGGCCGAGGAGGCTGAATTGACGGCCTTGCGGGCACTGGCGGCGGAACAGGCCTGGCGCAAGGAAGCCCGGCTGCTGTCGGAGCTGGACGAGTGGTTGCAAAGCTGCAAGTCGCTGGAAGAGCTGTACAAGATCACCGCCACCTTCATGGCCCAGATCCTGCCCGGCTCGGCCGGGGAAATCTATATCTACGCCAATTCCCGCGATGTTCTGGACGGGGTGTGCAGCTGGGGCAGCACCCCCATGCGCGACCATATCCTGCCGGACAGCTGCTGGTCGCTGCGGCGCGGGCGACAGTACCGATACCGTCAGGACCGGATCTCCTTTGCCTGCGCGCATGTCCAGGATCAGAGACTGCCCCAGACGCCAGAGGAATACGGCTGCGTGCCGATCGTCGCCCATGGCAACACGGTGGGGCTGCTACACGTCAAGTTCGCTCCCGATGACAGCGCCGAGCGCCGCGACGCCAGTCACCGGCTGGCCCTGCAATGCTGCGAGCATATTTCGCTGGCGATTGCGAACGTGAAACTGCGCGACGAATTGCACGACCAGTCCACCCGCGATCCGCTGACCGGTCTGTACAATCGACGCCACCTGCTGAATGCCCTGCGCGGTGGTTTGATGATGGCAGAACGGCAGATGGGACAGGCTGCAGTGCTCAGCTTTGATGTCGACCGCTTCAAGCTGTTCAACGACAACCATGGCCACGATGCCGGTGATACCGTCTTGCGGGCCATTGGCGACGGGCTGCATGGGTTGTTCACCCATGGCGAGATCTGCAGCCGCTTCGGCGGAGAGGAGTTCTCGGTCTTTCTGCCCGACACCGACAAGGAGCAGGCCTTGCACGCGGCGGAGGCATTGCGGCAGGCGATCGAGAGTCTGAGGCTGCGCTACGGGGCAGGCACGCTGCCGCGGGTCACCGTGTCGGTGGGCGTTGCCAGCTTCCCCGAGGATGGCAGCACGCCGCAGGATCTGCTGAACGCCGCCGACCGGGCGGTCTATGCCGCCAAGGCGGGCGGGCGCAACTGCATACGCGACGCCGCCGACTGCAGTGCTCAGCAGCCGGGCTGCGGGCCGTAGCGCGTACCGTCGGAAAACCGCGACAGCCGGAACGGATGCGGATCGACAACCGGGGCATCCCCGGTGACCAGATCCGCGGCCAGCTGGCCCGCCGCCGGGCCGATGCCGAAACCATGGCCGGAAAACCCGGTGGCAACAAACAGCCCCGGCAGATCATCGGCCTGCGAGATCACCGGGATAGCGTCGGGGGTGACGTCGATCATCCCGGCCCAGCTTTGCACCACATCAGCGCTGCGCAGAACCGGGAAATCCGCCTGCGCCGCCGCCCAGCCGCGTTTCAAGGCCGTTTGCGACGGGGCCGGATCCAGCACCCGGCAGCGTTCGAACGGGGTGGTCTGATGTGGCTGCCAGCGGCGCTCCTGCGCGGCCTCCTCGCGCCAGCGGTGCGACAGGCGGAACCGCAGGCTGCGCCATTCCTGCCGCAAGCTGGGCAGGAATTTCCAGCCCAGCCGGAAACTGTCCGGCACCAGGTCCACGACGTTTTCATGCGCGTCGGCAATGGTGTAGCCCCCATCGGTCCGTTTGCGCAGCCCCAGCTTGTCGGTATAAAGCGCCGGCCCTGGTCCGCCCTGCACCGCCGAGGTCCGCAGCACCGAGCTGAGCACCTTGAGCTGCGGCAGGTCGATGCCGGCATTGCCCAGAAACAGCCGCGACCAGGCGCCGCCCGCCACCACCACCGCCGAACAGGCCACGCGGCCGCGTTCCGTCATCACCCCGCTGATGCGACCGGCGGAGGTCTCGACGCTGCGCACGGCGCATTCGGTCATCACCTTGGCACCGGCCGCCTGCGCCGCCGCGGCGATGGCATGGGTCGCGAACTGCGGTTCCGCCCGCCCGTCCAGCGGCGTGTAGAGCCCGGCCCGGACCCTGGCCGGATGCCCCGGCACCAAGGCTGCAAGCGAGGTGCCGCGCACCATATGCGCCTGCTGCCCCAAACCGTCCAGGTTGCGCAGCCAACGCTCCAGCCGGGCTTCCTTCTTGGCGCTTTCGGCCGTGAACAGGATGCCCGAGCGGTGATATCCGGTATCTCGCCCGGTGCGTTCGTTCAGCCCCTCCCACAGGGTCAGCGCCCGCGCCATCAGCGGGATTTCCCGCGGGTCGCGACAGGAGATCCGCACCCACCCCCAGTTGCGCGAGCTTTGCTCTCCGGCAATCTGCCCCTTTTCGCACAGCAGCACCGAATGGCCGCGCTCTACCAGTTCCAGCGCGGTGGCCGCACCGATGATGCCACCGCCGATCACCACGGCGTCGACAGATTTTGGCAGGGCCAGATCAGATTGGAAATGGGGCAGTCGGGGTCCGGGCATGAAGGCATCTATGCCCGCTGGGAAGACACGCGTCCAGCGCCCGGATGACGCAGCCAGACGTCAACCGGCGCATTGTGATTTTTCCGCCGCATATCAGGCCGTTATCGGAAACGCCCCCGCGCAGGAACAGACCGGCGCGGGTCAAAAATGGTGCCCCTCCAAAGGGTTAACACCCGCGTCAGGAGGGGTCGCGCCAGCGGTTCACAATCGGATAGCGCCGGTCCAGCCAGAACGCCCGCGGCGTCAGCCGCGCGCCCGGTGCGGACTGGAAGCGTTTGTATTCGCTGATGTAAAGCAGATGCTCGATCCGCTTGGCGACGTCGCGATCAAACCCTGCCGCGACACAATCAGCGATTGAACCATCCCGGTCGACCAGGATCTCGAGGATGGCGTCCAACTCGGGGTAGTCGGGCAGGCTGTCGCTGTCCTTCTGGTCCTCGCGCAGTTCCGCCGTGGGCGGCTTGTCGATCACGTTGGGGCGGATCACCTCGCCCGCCGGGCCTTTCATCCAGGGGCGGTGGTTGGCGTTGCGCCAGCGGCAGGTCTCGAACACGCGGGTCTTGTAGAGATCCTTGATCGGGTTGTAGCCGCCATTCATGTCGCCGTAGATGGTGGCATAGCCGACCGCGACCTCGGACTTGTTGCCGGTGGTCAGCAGCATCTCGCCGAACTTGTTGGACATCGCCATCAGCAGCAGGCCGCGCAGGCGGGACTGGATGTTTTCCTCGGTCACGTCGGCGTCGCGACCGGCAAACAGCGGCGCAAGGGTGTTGGTGACCGCGGCGCGGGCCTCGGAAATCGGCACATAATCGTAATGCACGCCCAGCGCCTTGGCGACGGCCTCGGCATCATCGAGGGATTCCTGGCTGGTGTATTCCGAAGGCAGCATCACGCAGCGAACATTCTCCGCGCCGATCGCATCGACGGCAATCGCCGCCACGATGGCCGAGTCGACCCCACCGGACAGGCCCAGCAGCACTTTCCTGAAGCCGCTTTTGCCGAGGTAGTCGCGCAGGGATTCGACCATCACGCGATAGTCCTGCTCCCAGGCATCCGGCAGATGCGCCTTTTCGCCTTCGATGGCGCGCCAGCCGTCGTCGGTACGCTCCAGATCCAGATGCGCGTAGGCCTCGTCGAAGACCGGCATCTGCAGCGCCAGCGCGCCGCCCGGGTTCAACACGAAGGAGCCGCCGTCGAACACCTGGTCATCCTGGCCGCCCACCATGTTGAGGTAGATCACCGGCAGTTGCGTCTCCACCGCGCGCGCCACCATGTGATTGAAGCGCACCTCCAGCTTGCCGCGGTAATAGGGTGAGCCGTTGGGGATCAGCAGGAACTCGGCACCGGATTCCGCCATGGTTTCCGCCACGTCCTCGTGCCAGCCATCCTCGCAGATGGGAGACCCGATGCGGGTGTCATTCACCGAGTAAGGGCCGCCCAACGGTCCGGCATCAAAGATCCGCACCTCGTCAAAGACGGTCTCGTTCGGCAGATGGTGCTTGAGGTTGCGCGCGGCGATCTTGCCGTCCTTCAGGATCAGATAGGCGTTGAACAGCTCCGTGCCTTCGACCCATGGGCTGCCGATCGCCAACGCGGGACCGTCGGCGCAGTCCGCCGCCAGCTGTTCCACCGCGGCGATGGCGGCAGTGTGGAAGGCCGGTTTCATCACCAGGTCCTGGGCGTTGTACCCCGTGATGAACATCTCGGGCAGCGCCACCAGGTCGGCGCCCGCCTTGCGCCCCTCTTCCCAGGCTCCGCGGGCCTTGGCGGCATTGCCTGCCAGGTCGCCGACGGTGGGATTCAGCTGCGCCAGTGTCACGCGGAAACGGTCTGCCATGCTGCTTGGGCCTTCTGCAAGTTCCTTACCCCAGCCATCTATCCAGATTACCGCCCAAGGAAAAGAGCCCCGGGCCGCCGCCGGGGAAAAGACATTGCGGCCCGGGTTGCGGTAGCTTAGTTTCCGGGCGAGCAACCCAAAATGGCAGCAGCACCGTTTTCCCTGGGCAGGCAGAGGTTTTGAATGACCCGTTTCGGCACCGCACTCGCG
This sequence comes from Leisingera sp. XS_AS12, assembly GCF_041224635.1. Taxonomy (NCBI): domain Bacteria; kingdom Pseudomonadati; phylum Pseudomonadota; class Alphaproteobacteria; order Rhodobacterales; family Roseobacteraceae; genus Leisingera; species Leisingera sp. XS_AS12. Next base: position 110,775 of record NZ_JBGFGM010000079.1, on the reverse strand, counting down.
TTTTCCACCATCCTGGCGCTGGCTACACCGGCATTGGCCCAGGAGGGCGAGGTCATCACCACTCAGGATGAGATCGGGGGCGTCTACGAGGGCACCTTCCGCAACGGATTGCAGCATGGCACCGGCACCTACAAGCTGCCCAACGGCTATGAATACACCGGCGAATGGGTCGATGGCGAGGTCCGCGGCCAGGGCGTTGCACGCTTTCCAGACGGGTCCGTCTATGAAGGTGAGTTCGCACAGGGCAAACCCCACGGGCAGGGCAAGCTGACCCGCGCTGACGGCAGCACCTACGAGGGCGGCTGGCAGGAGGGGCAGATCCACGGTGACGGCCTGTCTGTCTATGCCAGCGGCGTGCGCTACGAGGGCAGCTTCGCCCACGGCAAACGCGACGGGCGCGGTGTGATGACCTCCCCCGATGGCTACAGCTACGACGGCGATTGGGTCGAGGGGCGACAGGAAGGCAACGCCAGGATCGTCTATGCTGATGGGACCGTCTACGAAGGCGAGGTGGTTGACGGCCAGTTGCAGGGCCAGGGTCGGCTGGAGACCCCGGACGGGCTGATCTACGAGGGCGAATGGACCAACAGCCAGATGAATGGCACCGGGCGGCAGGTTCACCCCAACGGCGATGTGTACGAGGGTGAGCTGAAAGAGACCCGGCGCCACGGACACGGCAAGATGACCTATGCCAACGGCGACGTGTACGTCGGCTCCTTCGAGGACGACCAGCGCCACGGCACCGGCACCATCACTGAAAAGGACGGCTACAGTTATACCGGCGAATGGGCGCATGGCCAGATCGAGGGCATCGGCAAGATGACCTACCCCGATGGCTCGGTATACGAGGGCGCCTTCCGCGACGACCTTCCCGAAGGCAAGGGCAAGATCACCTACCCCGATGGCTCCACCTACGAAGGGGACTGGGTCGCGGGCGTGATCGAGGGAGAAGGCACCGCCACCTACCCCAGCGGCATCACCTATACGGGCGGGTTCAAGAACGCCAAGAACCACGGCCACGGGGTGATGACCTACGCCGATGGCTACCGCTACGAGGGGGGCTGGCAGGATGGCCAGCGCCACGGCCAGGCCAAGGTGACCTACGCGGACGGATCGGTCTACACTGGGGAGTTCGCCAACAGCCAGCGCCACGGCCAGGGCAAGATCGTGATGCCCGACGGATTTACCTATGAAGGCAGCTGGCAGGACGGCAAGATCTTCGGCAAGGGCGTGGCAACATATGCCAATGGTGACGTCTACGAGGGCGAGTTCGTCAACGGCAAGCGCCAGGGCCCCGGCACGATGAAATACGCCAGCGGCGAGCAGGCGGAAGGCACCTGGGAAAACGGTGCCCTGGTCAACGACACCGAATAAGACATTTACGGTCGACGGGATCGCACAACGCGGGCAAGAGCGCGCCTTCTGCACGCGCTCCTGCGTTTACCTGTGATCTCGACCCTGCTGACGCCACGACGGCTCAGCCGATGCGGATACGGCTGAGGTGATCGGGCATCGCCACAGCTTCGAGGTTGGCCGGATCGGGGACCGGCACCTGCAGTTCCATCGCCATCGGCACCACGCCGGCCCAGATCGGCAGGGCGTAGTCTTCCTCGTCATCCTTTGGCGGGCCGGTGCGGATCTTGGCCGCGCCTTCCGTGATCGGCATCCGCATCAGCGCCGTTGCCTTCACTTCCTGCTCGGTCATCGGGCGCAGGGTCTCCCACCGTCCGGGGAAGATATGCTCGACCATCGCCTGCAGGCTGGCGGCCTTGGCATCCGCATCCGTGACCCGTTCCGCCGTGCCGAACAACATTGCCGAGCGGAAGTTGACCGAATGGTGAAAGGCCGAGCGCGCCAGAACGTAGCCGTCCATGCAGGTCACGGTGAGGCAGACCTCGGCCCCGTCCATCGCGCGCAGCGCCCGGCTGGCGGCCGAGCCGTGCCAGTAGACATGATCCCCTTCGCGCCATTGCAGCGTCGGCAGCACCGAGGGCGCGCCGTCGATCTGGTAGCCGATATGGCCCAGCGGCATTGCGTCCAGCACGCGGTAGACGGTTTCGCGGTCATAGAGCCCGCGCTCATGCGCGCGGCGCAGGCGGCTGCGGTTGGTCTTCAGTTCGGCGGCGTCATCGGGGCGGCTGGTCTTGGGCTGGCTCATTGGCTGACCTCTTGTTCTGGATGTTGCGTCTTGTCTCCGGCTGATGGCTATGCGCAAACTGGTCCATAATAAATGTCCACTTTCCGAAATAATGAGCATACCAATTTGGGCAAGCTGATCGTCACCCCCGGCAAGGAGCCGCGCTATCGCCAGATTGTCACCGCCCTGCGCCAGCAGATCAGCAGCGGTGCGCTGGCGATCGGCAGCCGTTTGCCGTCCAGCCGGGCGCTTGCCCAGGACCTGGGCGTATCCCGCGCCACCGTTGTCACCGCTTATGATCAGCTGGTCGCCGAAGGCTATGCCGAGGCGCGGCGCGGCGCGGGACTGTTTGTCTGCGACGTGGCGCCGATCCGGACGCCACAGGTGCCGCCCACGGCCACCGCACCGCCGCCGCCACCGAAACCCGACGCGCTGCTGCCCGGCGCCCCCGATCCGGCAGTCTTCCCGGCGCGTTCCTGGGCCCGGTGTGTTTCACGTGTGGCACGCATCGATCCCCACAGCCTCAGCCACCAGGAAGACCCGCTTGGCGACCCCCGGCTGCGCCATGAGATCGCTGCCTACGTGGGGCGCTGGCGCGGCATAACCTGCAGCGGCGAGCAGGTTCTGGTGACCAGCGGCGCGCGCGAGGCGCTGGAACTGGCAATGGATTTCCTGGTGCAGGGCGAGGACATCGCTCTGGAGGCCCCCGGCTTCATTCCGACCCAGCGTTTTGCCAGCGCCCGTGGCTGGCCGGTGCGCTGGCTGCGCGCCGGTGCGCGCGGTGCCGAGGTGCCGCGGCAGATGGCCAAGGTCACCCTGCTGACGCCGTCCCACCAGTTCCCCCTGGGCGGCACCCTGCCAGTGCCACAGCGGCAGGCCTTCCTGCAGGCAGCCAGGGAGCGCAATGGCTGGATCATCGAGGATGATTTCGACAGCGAATTCCGTTACGCCGGCCTGCCGGTTCCGGCCATGGCGGCGCTGGATGGCGACGGACGCTGCATCTACGTCGGCACGTTTTCCAAGACGTTCTCGCATGCGCTGCGGCTGGGCTATGCGATTCTGCCCCCCGCGCTGGTGGAGCCTTTCCGCGCCCTGTTCCAGCACCCCAGCGCCGGGGCCGCCATCACCGCGCAGCGGCCGCTGGCGGAATTCATGGCCTCTGGCCAATACGACCGCCACATCCGCCGCGCCCGCCGGTTGTATGCCGAACGCTACGCGGCGGCGGCGGATGCGCTGGCCCGCTGGCCCGCCGCGCTGGGTCGGTTCGAGCGGCACAACGCGGGGATGCAGATCGCCTTTCACCTGGCCGCAGGCCCTGCGGATAAGGACATCTGCAAAACCGCCGCCAGCGAGGGCTTTGCCCTGCGCCCGCTGTCACCGCATGACCCGGAGCGCCGGACGAACGGGCTGCTGATCGGCTTCTGCCAGGGCACGGCGGAGGACCTCCCCCAGCAGATTGCCCGGCTGCAAAAAATCATCGAAGCAAGCGGGCGGGCGGAGGGCGCGATTTTCTGAACCGATGGGCTTTTCATTTAGAATTGCCTCTGTATAAATCCTTCCCATGAACTTTTGCGCAGATATCCCCCACGCCGATGCCGCCTTCCGCGGTGCGTCGCTGCGCGCCCTACTGATCCTAGCCCGCCTCTGAGCGTGCCCTTCCGGCGCGCCCGCTCAGAGGATTGCCGCATGCGCGCCAAACAAGGCTATTCCGCCCGCAACCGGGCCTAGGACAGAGACAAGAGATACCAACATGACCCATCCCTCCGCGATTTCCGGCGACAAATCCCGCGTATTGATTTTCGACACCACCCTGCGCGACGGTGAGCAAAGCCCCGGTGCCACCATGACCCACCACGAGAAGCTGGAGATCGCCGAGCTTCTGGATGACATGGGGGTCGACATCATCGAGGCCGGTTTCCCGATCGCTTCAGAAGGCGACTTTGCCGCCGTAAGCGAGATTGCCGAACGCTCGAAAAACGCGATGATCTGCGGGTTGGCACGGGCCAATTTCAAGGACATCGACCGCTGCGCCGAAGCCGTGCGCAAGGCCGCGCAGCCGCGTATCCACACCTTCATCGGCACCTCGCCGCTGCACCGCGCCATCCCGAACCTGACCATGGACGAGATGGCCGACAAGATCCACGAGACCGTGACCCACGCGCGCAACCTGGTGGACAACGTGCAGTGGTCGCCGATGGACGCGACCCGGACCGAGTGGGACTACCTCTGCCGGGTTATCGAGATCGCCATCAAGGCAGGTGCCACGACCATCAACATCCCCGACACCGTCGGCTACACCGCGCCGATGGAATCCGCTGACCTGATCAAGCGCCTGATCGAGACCGTGCCGGGCGCGGATGAGGTGATCTTTGCCACCCACTGCCACAATGACCTCGGCATGGCGACCGCCAACGCGCTGGCCGCTGTCGCGGGTGGTGCGCGGCAGATCGAATGCACCATCAACGGCCTTGGCGAACGGGCGGGCAACACCGCGCTGGAAGAGGTGGTGATGGCGCTGAAGACGCGCAACGACATCATGCCCTGGCACACCAATATCGACACCACCAAGATCATGCATATCTCGCGCCGGGTCTCGACCGTGTCGGGCTTCGTGGTGCAGCCGAACAAGGCGATCGTCGGCAAGAACGCCTTTGCCCATGAAAGCGGCATCCACCAGGACGGCATGCTGAAGAACCGCGAGAACTTCGAGATCATGCGCCCCGAGGATGTGGGCCTGTCCGGCACCTCGCTGCCGCTGGGCAAGCATTCCGGCCGCGCCGCTTTGCGCGACAAGCTGCAGCACCTCGGCTACGAGGTGGGCGACAACCAGCTGAAGGACGTCTTTGTCCGCTTCAAGGAGCTGGCCGACCGCAAGAAGGAAGTCTTTGACGACGACCTGATCGCGCTGATGCGCACGGGCAGCGACGCCGAGAACGACTACCTGCAGCTGGTGTCGATGAAGGTCGTCTGCGGCACCGGCGGCCCGGCCGAAGCCACCGTCGAGATGGAGATCGACGGCAACGACGTGACCGAAACCGCCGAGGGCGACGGGCCGGTGGACGCCACCTTCAAGGCGATCCGCAAGATCTATCCGAACTCGGCGCGCCTGCAGCTTTACCAGGTGCACGCGGTCACCGAGGGCACCGATGCCCAGGCCACCGTGTCCGTGCGGCTGGAGGAAGACGGCGTCATCGCCACCGGGGAAAGCGCCAACACCGATACGGTGGTTGCCTCTGCCAAGGCCTATGTGAACGCGCTCAACCGCGTGATCGTGCGCCGTGGCCGGGTGGGCGAAGGCGCTGACGCGCGCGAGATTTCCTACAAGGATCTGGCATAAGCCCCGCGCTGAGCCAATCACCGCTCCGCACACAACATCCGAACACAACAAAGGGCACCCGCTGCGGTGCCCTTTTTCATGTCCCCTGACAGGGCAGCGTGCCTTTGCCGCGGAGAGGCGGCGCGTCAGCGACCGGCGGCGGCAATGAACAGGGCCGATATCCGTGCGGCCTCTTCCTCGGCGCCGAAGGGCGCATTGACCACGAACATGCCGCTGCCGACCATCCGGTGGCCTTCGCGCACCGGCGGAAACGACACCTCGTGGCGCAGGGCGCCGGGCAGTTCCTGGGCCTCCAGCGCGTTCAGCATCGTCTTGTGGCTGCCATCCTTCAGGATCGGGTACCACAGGGCGATGATGCCGACATTCCACTTGCGGTGCAGCTTGGCGATGATGCCCGGGATGCGGGCATAGTCGGCCTTGATCTCGTAGCTGGGATCGATCAGCAACAGCCCCCGCCGGGGTGTTGGTGGCGCCAGAGACTGGGCCAGTTCGAACCCGTCCTGCTGGTGCACATTGGCCCGCCAGGGCGCCAGCGCCGCCCGCAGCGCGGCGTTTTCCTGCGGATGAAGCTCGGCAAAATGCAGACTGTCAGCGGGGCGCAGCAGCGAGGCCGCGATCAACGGCGAGCCGGGATAGGCCGCCTCCCCGTGCTGCTTGCGGGTCTCGGAAATGGCGTGATGCAGTGGATGATCCGCAGCCAGCGCCTGCCCTGCCAGAATGCGGGTGATCCCCTGCTCGGCCTCGCCGGTCTTGACCGCTTCGGGCGCGTCGAGCTGGTACAGCCCGCGACCCGCGTGGGTCTCGATATAGCTCAGCGGTTTGTCCTTGCGGGTGAGATACGCAAGCATCCAGGCCAGCAGCGCGTGCTTCTGGACATCGGCCAGGTTTCCGGCGTGGTATATGTGCTGATACGAGAGCATCTGTTTCCTGTAGCGACAATTGCGCGACGGCGGAAGGGGCGGCGTACGGCGGGTAAACGGAATCTCAACCCCGCTGCGGCAGACTGCCCGCTGTAGTGATGCCGCAGAACGCAGGTTCCCATGCCCCTCAGAACGAGTGCCCTTGCCCTGGCTTTGACCTTTCTGGCTGCGCTGACGTGCGGCCCGACCGTTGTCAGCGCGCAGGGCTATTCGCTGATCAACAACCAGTTCTTCCTGCAAAAGGCCTCGGCGCCGATGCCGGGCTCGGCACCTGCCGCCGCGCCTGCGCCGCAGGCCGTGGCCAGCCTGCTGCCGGACACGCTGCCCGGGGCGGACACCGGCCGCGGCGCAGTGTCCCTGAACCCGGGGGCCTCCAGCCTGTTCCGCGGCCGCAGCGGCGGCGGGCTGTTCGCGCCGATCCTGCGGGCACCGCCCAGCATCAAGCGTCTGCTGGACCTGATCGCCAGCGCCGAGGCCGGCAAAGCGCAGTATGACGCGGTGCAATACGGTGCCAGACGCAAGCCGCCCAAAAAGCCGACCCAGATGACGATTGCCGAAATCAACGCCTGGATCGATGCCACCCCCGGCCAGCCCCATGCCATCGGTCGCTATCAGTTCATTCCGGCAACCCTGCGGCGGCTGGTCCGCCACCAGGGGGTGAAACCGCAGGCCCGCTTCTCGCCCGAATTGCAGGACCAGCTGGCGCATCAGCTGATCGAGGAAGCGGGCTACAGCGCCTTCCTCGCATCCGAGATGCCCCGCAAGACCTTCATGCTGAACCTTGCCAAGATCTGGGCCGGGTTGCCGGTGGCAAGTGGCAAATCCTACTACGAAGGGTATGCCGGCAACAGCGCCAGCCTGACCTATGCCCACTTCAAGTCCGAGATGGCGCGAATTTTCCCCGGCTGATCAGGGGCCTGTCGGCCGTCCCGTCGCCGCACCCCGCTGCCGGTCAGCACCGCGACGCGGCGGCTCTGCTGCGCCCTTTGCCTGCTGAAACAGCCTTTGGCGGCCGGTCTTGGCGGAAAGGCGCTGTTTCACCATAATACGCCCTTTCGCGCTCAACCCGTGCCGCTTATAAGGTGGGAACAGGCGGCTCCGCCCGGAGTCGCCCAAGGAATATTTGGCAGCACTCACAGGATCCCTTCTACATGGCGCTTTTCGGAAACTTGGGCGGTCTGTTCTCTTCGGACATGGCCATCGACCTCGGCACTGCCAACACGCTGGTCTACGTGAAGGGCCGAGGCGTGATCCTGTCCGAGCCGTCGGTTGTCGCCTACCACGTCAAGGACGGCGTCAAGAAGGTGCTGGCCGTGGGTGAAGACGCCAAGCTGATGCTGGGCCGCACCCCCGGCTCGATCGAGGCGATCCGGCCAATGCGCGAAGGCGTGATTGCCGATTTTGACACCGCCGAGGAGATGATCAAGCACTTCATCCGCAAGGTGCACAAGCGCTCGACCTTCTCCAAGCCCAAGATCATCGTCTGCGTGCCGCATGGCGCCACCCCGGTTGAAAAACGCGCGATCCGCCAGTCGGTGCTGTCCGCGGGTGCCCGCCGCGCCGGCCTGATTGCCGAGCCGATTGCGGCCGCCATCGGGGCGGGCATGCCGATCACCGATCCGACCGGCAACATGGTCGTCGACATCGGCGGCGGCACCACCGAGGTGGCTGTCCTGTCGCTGGGCGACATCGTCTATGCCCGCTCGGTCCGCGTCGGCGGAGACCGCATGGACGAGGCGATCATCTCCTACCTGCGCCGCCAGCAGAACCTTCTGGTCGGTGAAGCGACCGCCGAGCGCATCAAGACCTCGATCGGCACCGCCCGCATGCCCGACGACGGCCGCGGCCAGTCGATGCAGATCCGTGGCCGTGACCTCTTGAACGGTGTGCCAAAGGAGATCGAGATCTCGCAGGCGCAAGTGGCCGAGGCGCTGGCCGAGCCGGTGCAGCAGATCTGCGAGGCGGTGATGACCGCGCTGGAGACCACCCCGCCGGATCTGGCTGCCGACATCGTCGACCGTGGCGTGATGCTGACCGGCGGCGGCGCACTGCTGGGCGATCTGGATCTGGCCCTGCGCGAGCAGACCGGCCTTGCGGTCTCGATCGCCGACGAAAGCCTCAACTGCGTGGCGCTTGGTACCGGCAAGGCGCTGGAATACGAAAAGCAGCTGGCCCACGCGATCGACTACGACAGCTGATACCTCTGCCATCGGGCCGCACCTGACAGGGCATCGGCCTGCAGGCAGGAAGGAGACACGTGGCAAAGGACAAGTCACAGCGCGATGATTACGCCACCCCGCTGCGGCGCCTGCTGACCGTGGTGCTGTGCCTGTGCCTGGCGGCCATTTTCATCGTCTGGCGCATCGACAGTCCACGGGTGGAACGCTTCCGCGCCCAGGTGGTCGACCGGGTCGTGCCCAGCATGGACTGGGCCATGGTGCCGGTGACGGCCACGATCAACCTGCTGCGCGACTTCCAGAGTTACCAGCGGCTGGCCGAACAGAACCGCGAATTGCGCAGCGAGCTGCGCCAGATGCGCGCCTGGAAGGAAGCCGCCTTGCAGCTGGAGCAGGAAAACGCCCGGCTGCTGGACCTCAACAACGTGCGGCTGGACCCGCAGCTAACCTATATCACCGGCGTGGTGATGGCGGACAGCGGCTCCCCCTTTCGGCAGTCGGTTTTGCTGAACGTCGGCAGCCGTGACGGCGTGCACGATGGTTGGGCCGCGATGGACGGGATCGGGCTTGTCGGGCGGATCTCCGGCACCGGTCGCAACACCGCGCGGGTGATCCTGCTGACGGATGCCGCCAGCGCGGTTCCCGCCACCATCCAGCCTTCGGGCCAGACCGCCCTGGTGACTGGCGACAACAGCGCAGCCCCCTTGCTGAGCTTCCTGGAAAACCCCGATCTGGTGCGCCCTGGTGACCGGGTCATCTCCTCGGGCGATGGATCGGTTTTCCCGGCCGGGTTGCTGATCGGCCAGGTCGCCAAGGACCGTTCCGGGCGCATGCGGGTGCGGCTGTCGGCCGACTACAGCCGACTGGAGTTCCTGCGGGTGCTGCGCCATCACGGCACCGAGGTCATCGACACGCCGGGCGCATTGGTCGGCGCAAAACCCGGCGATCCGATGCCGCAACCCCGTCCGCAGGACCTGGGTGGGGACGACGCGAGTGCTTCAGCCGGGGCGGAGAATGGCTAGCACCTCGACCGCCCGGATCTGGACCATGCGCGCGGCCTTCCCGGCGCTGGCCGTGCTGATCATGTTCTTCCACCTGCTGCCGCTGGATACCGAGCCGCGTTTCTGGGCGCCGCCGGACCTGTTGCTGCTGATCGCGCTGACCTGGTCGATGCGGCGTCCGGAATTCGTACCGCCAATATCGATTGCCCTTGTCATCCTGCTGGAAGACCTGCTGCTGTTGCGCCCGCCCGGCTTGATGGCGCTGCTGGCGGTGTTGGGATGCGGCGTCCTGAAGGCCCGTGCCGCCCCCCACCGCGAAAGCACCTTTGTCAGCGACTGGCTGGCCATCGCCGCGGTGCTGACGGTGATTGCCGCCCTCAACCGGCTGACGCTGGCGCTGTTCGCGGTCGAGCAGGCGCCCCTGGGGTTGACCGTGATCCAGGTCGTGATGACCATTCTCGCCTACCCTCTGGTCGTCTGGCTCAGCCAGACTATTCTGGGCGTACGCAAATTGTCTCCGGCCGAAGCCGAAACCCTGGTACACCGCCGATGAAACGCTCCTCCAAGGATCTTGATGCCACACATGGCAAGATGACCCGCCGGGCCCTGTTCCTGGGCGGGCTTCAACTGGCCTTTGCCGGCGGGCTGGCGGCCCGGATGCGGTTTCTGCAGGTCGATCAGGCCGATGAATTCCGCCTGCTGGCCGAAGAAAACCGCATCAACATCCGCCTGCTGCCCCCGGCCCGCGGAGAGATCTTTGACCGCAACGGGCAGATCATTGCCCAGAACTCCCCCTCCTACCGGATTACCCTGGTGCCGGAGGATGCGGGCGACGTCGAGGCGGTCATCGCCAAACTGTCGAACCTGCTGCCGCTGGATCCCGAGGATCTGGAGCGCGCCCGCGCCGAGATGCGCCGCTCGCCTCCGTTTCTTCCGATCACCCTTGCGGATCGGATCGGCTGGGAGGACATTTCCAAGGTCGCGGTCAATGCCCCGGCGCTGCCAGGCGTGACCCCCGAGGTCGGCTTGACCCGGGTCTATCCCCAGCAAGAGGATTTTGCCCATGTGGTGGGCTATGTCGGACCGGTCTCGGATTACGACCTGAGCAAGATGGACGACCCCGAGCCGGTGCTGATGATCCCCCGCTTCCAGATCGGCAAGGTCGGCTTCGAGGCCAAGCGCGAAGACATGCTGCGCGGCAAGGCCGGTGCGAAACGGGTCGAGGTCAATGCAACCGGCCGCGTCATGCGTGAGCTGGACCGCCGCGAGGGCATCTCGGGGGCCGACATGCAGCTGACCGTCGATGCCGCCTTGCAGAATTACGTGCAGGCTCGACTGGGGCGCGAGAGTGCCGCCGCGGTGGTGATCGACTGCGAGGAGGGCGACATTCGTGCCATTTGCTCCTCTCCCAGCTTTGATCCCAACCTCTTCGTGCGCGGCATTTCGGTCGCCGATTACCGCATGCTGACCGAGGACAATTACCGCCCCCTGTCCAACAAGACGGTGCAGGGCACCTATCCGCCCGGCTCCACCTTCAAGATGATCACCGCGCTTGCAGCGCTTGAAGAAGGTGTGGTGGGACCGGAGGAAACCGTCTGGTGCCCCGGCCATCTGACCGTCGCGGGACGTCGTTTCCACTGTTGGAAGCGGGCCGGCCACGGGCATGTGGACCTGAACAACTCGCTGAAACGGTCCTGCGACGTCTACTACTACGACATCGCGATCAAGACCGGCATCGACAAGATCTCGGCGATGGCCAACAAGTTCGGCCTCGGCGTCAAACATGACCTGCCGATGTCCGCGGTCGCGCAGGGGATCACCCCGACCAAGGAATGGAAGCTGCGCTCATATGGCAAGGACTGGCTGATCGGGGATACCGCGAACGCGTCGATCGGTCAGGGCTTCATGCTGGCATCGCCCCTGCAACTGGCGGTGATGACGGCGCGTATCGCCACCGGGCGCAGTGTCACGCCGCGGCTGTTGAAATCCATCGACGGGGTCGAGCAGCCCAGCGGCGCGGGCGAACCGCTGGATGTCGCGGAAAACAACCTGCGCACCGTGCGCAAGGGCATGTACTCGGTCAGCAACGACCGCCGCGGCACCGGCTACCGCTCGCGCATCATCGGCGACGGTATCCGCATGGCCGGCAAGAGTGGCACCAGCCAGGTGCGCAACATCACCGCCGCCGAACGCGCCGCCGGGGTGATCCGCAACGAGGACCTGCCCTGGGAGCGTCGCGACCACGCGCTCTATGTCTGCTACGCGCCCTACGACAACCCCAAATACGCGGTTGCGGTGGTGGTGGAACACGGCGGCGGTGGCTCCAAGGCGGCGGCGCCGATCGCCCGCGACGTGCTGCTGCAGGCGCTCTACGATGGTACCCCGCCGCTGGAAGCCTACCCGAAGGCCGATCGCAGCCGCATCAAGGCACAGCAGGAACGATTGGAGCGCGAACGCGTCAAACGCCCCCTGGGCAGCCGGAGCAGCAAGGCATGAGCTATCTGGAATACCACGCCAAATCGATGCCCTCCGGGTTTCGCAAGATCCTCTACCTGAACTGGGGTCTGCTGCTGCTGCTGGTGACGGTGGCCTGCGTCGGTTTCCTGATGCTCTATTCTGTTGCTGGCGGTTCCTTCACGCCGTGGGTCGAACCGCAGGTCAAACGTTTTGCCCTGGGCCTTGTGTTGCTGTTCGTGGTGGCCATGGTCCCGATCTGGTTCTGGCGTAACGTGTCGGTGTTGGCCTATCTCGGCGCTCTCGCCCTTCTGGTGGCGGTGGAGCTGTTCGGCTCCGTCGGCATGGGGGCGCAGCGCTGGATTGATCTGGGGTTCATGCGGCTGCAGCCATCCGAGGTCACAAAGATTTCGCTGGTGATGCTGCTGGCCGCCTATTACGACTGGCTACCGCCGGAGAAAACCTCGCGCCCCCTGTGGGTTATGCTGCCCGTGGCGCTGATCCTGCTGCCGGTGGCGCTGGTGCTGAAACAGCCGGACCTCGGCACCTCGATCCTGCTGATGGCGGCAGGCGGCGGGGTGATGTTTCTGGCAGGCGTGCACTGGGCCTATTTCGTGGCCGTCATTGCCTCGGGCGTGGGGCTGGTCAGCGCGGTCTTCCAAAGCCGCGGCACCGACTGGCAGCTGCTGAAGGACTATCAATTCCGCCGCATCGACACCTTCCTCGATCCCTCGCAGGATCCCCTGGGCGCCGGTTATCACATCACCCAGTCGAAGATCGCGCTGGGGTCCGGCGGCTGGTCCGGGCGCGGCTTCATGCAGGGCACCCAGTCGCGGCTGAACTTCCTGCCGGAAAAGCACACCGACTTCATCTTCACCACCCTGGCGGAGGAGTTCGGCTTTATCGGTGGCGTGACCCTGCTGTTCATCTACATGCTGATCATCCTGTTCTGCATCGCCTCGGCCATTGCCACCAAGGACCGGTTTTCGTCGCTGGTCATCATGGGCATCGGCCTCAACTTCTTTTTGTTCTTCGCGGTCAACATGTCGATGGTGATGGGGCTGGCGCCCGTGGTGGGCGTGCCGCTGCCGATGGTGTCCTATGGCGGCTCGGCGATGCTGGTGCTGCTGGGGGCCTTCGGCATCGTGCAAAGCGCCCACATCCACCGGCCGCGCCATTCAACACGCTGAATTTCGGAGTTCCCATGACAGTCAACGTCCTCTTTGCCGGCCGTGCGGCCAGCTGGCCCGCCTACGAACCCGAGTTGAAACGCGCCTTCGATGCGCTTGGGCTGACTGTGAACCTCGGCTGCGACTTTGCCCCGCAGGAGGTGGACTACATCATCTATGCGCCGACCGGCCCCGTCAGCGATTTCACCCCCTTCACCCGGCTGAAAGCGGTGCTGAGCCTCTGGGCCGGGGTCGAGAAGATCGTGCCCAACACCACCCTGACCGCACCGCTGACCCGGATGGTGGATGCCGGGCTGGAGCTGGGCATGCGCGAATGGGTGGCCGGGCACACGCTGCGCTATCACCTGGGGATGGACGCGCATATCCAGGGCCAGACCGGAAGGTGGGAGCCGAAGGTGCCGCCGCTGGCGCGCGACCGCAAGGTCACCATTCTGGGCCTTGGCGCCCTGGGCCGCGCCGCCGCCGAGACACTGACGGCATTGGGCTTTGCGGTAACCGGCTGGAGCCGCACGCAGAAACAGCTGAACGGCGTCACCTGCCACGCAGGCGAAGATGGGCTGCGCCGGGCGCTGGAGCAGGCGGAAATCGTGGTGCTTCTGCTGCCGGACACGCCCGCCACGACCAACATCCTGAATGCCGAAACACTGGCGATGCTGCCCCGCGGCGCCCGCATCATCAATCCGGGGCGCGGGCCGCTGATCGATGACGACGCGCTGCTGGCAGCACTGGACAGCGGCCAGGTCGGCCACGCCACGCTGGATGTCTTCCGGGTGGAGCCGCTGCCGCCGGAGCACCCCTACTGGGCGCATCCAAACGTGACGGTGACGCCGCATATCGCCTCAGAGACCCGCGAAAGCACCGCCGCCGAGGTGATTGCGGAAAACATCCGCCGCTGCGAGGCAGGTGAGCCGATGCTGCATCTGGTCGACCGCAGCCTCGGCTACTAGGGGCAGGCGCGGCGGAGCCTATTCTGCGGCCAGCCCGCGCCCTTTCAGCAGCGCCTCGACCCCCGGCAGGCGGCCGCGGAACGCAGTGTAGAGCTCTGCCGGATCAGCCGAGCCACCGGTGGACAGGATATGCTCCTCCAGCGCCTTGGCGCGTTCGGGGTCAAAGGCGCCGCCTGCCTCCTCGAACGCTGCGAAGGCGTCCGCGTCCATCACCTCGGACCACATGTAGCTGTAATAGCCCGAGGAGTAGCCGTCGCCGGCGAAAACATGCGCGAAATGCGGCGTGGCGTGACGCATGGTGATGGCATCCGGCATGCCGATCTCGGCCAGAACCTCGGCCTGTTTCACCATCGGGTCTGCCGGGGCAGCACCGTCGTGGAAGGCAAGATCCACCAGCGCCGAGGCGACATATTCCACCGTCTGGAAGCCCATGTCGAAATTCGCGGCCCCCAGCACCTTGTCCAGCATCTCCTGCGGCATCGGCGCGCCGGTTTCGGCATGGGTAGCGAATTCCTGCAGCACTTCGGGCACTTCCAGCCAGTGTTCGTAGAGCTGGCTCGGCAGCTCGACAAAGTCGCGCGCAACCGAGGTGCCCGAGATGCTCTCGTAGGTCACGTCCGACAGCATCTGGTGCAGCGCGTGACCGAATTCGTGGAACAGGGTGCGGGCGTCATCCCAGGACAGCAGCGCCGGATCGCCCTTGGCAAAGTTGCAGACGTTGATGACCACAGGCGTCTGTTTTTCCGGGAACCTGGCCTGCTGGCGCATCGCCGAACACCAGGCACCGGAGCGTTTGGAGCCGCGGGCGAAATAATCGCCGATGAAGACCGCCACATGCGCACCGTTGCGAGTCACCTCCCAGGCGCGGCAATCCGGGTGGTACAACGGCACATCCAGCGGTGCGAACTCCAGCCCGAACAGTCGGTTGGCGCAGGCAAAGGCCGCCTCGATCATCCGGTCCAGCTGCAGATAGGGCTTCAGCGCGGCCTCATCCAGGTCATGCTCGGCCTGGCGGCGCTTGGCGGCGTAATAGCGCCAGTCCCAGGGCTGCAGATCGCCGTTGATGCCATCGGCCCGCATCATCTGCGTCAGCACCTCGGCATCGGCATCTGCCTGCGCCTTGGCGGGCCCCCAGACGTCCATCAGCAGCTTGCGAACCGCCTCGGGCGTGCCCGCCATCTCGGTTTCCAGCTTGTAGGCGGCAAAGCTGTCATAGCCCAACAGCCGCGCGCGTTCCTGGCGCAGCGCCAGGATCTCGGCAGCGATCGCCAGGTTGTCGGTGTCGCCGCCATTGGCGCCGCGGGCGGCCCAGGCCCTGAAAGCCTTCTCGCGCAGCTCGCGGCGGGGCGAGAACTGCAGGAACGGCGTAATCAGCGAACGCGACAGGGTGACCACCGGGCCATCGCAGCCCTTCTCCGCACCGGCTGCGCGGGCCGCGTCGACCACAAAGGCAGGCAGCCCCTCCAGATCGTCCTCTGAGAGTTCCAGGAACCAGCTGCGCTCATCTGCCAGCAGGTTCTGGGTGAACTGGGTACCGAGGGTCGCAAGCCGTGCCTTGATTTCCTGCATCCGCAGATCGGCAGCCCCCTCCAGCGCCGCGCCGCCACGCACAAAGCCGCGATGGGTCAGCATCAGCACGCGCTGCTGCTCGGGTGTCAGATCCAGCGCGTCGCGCTGATCCCAGACCGCCTTGACCCGCGCATACAGCGCCTTGTTCGCGGTGATGGCCGAAAAATGCGCCGCCAGTTTCGGCGAGAACTCCCGCTGCAGCTCCTCCCGCCGCGGATTGCTGTCCGCGCCAGCCACGGTGAAAAAGACGCCCAGAACCTGCTCCAGCGCGCGGCACGGAGTTTCAAGCGCTTCGATCACATTGGCAAAGCTGGGCGGCTCGGGATTGGTCGCGATCTGCTCGATCTGCGCCGCGTGATCGGCCAGTGCCTGTTCCAGCGCAGGGGCAAAATCCTCGTCCGAGATTTCGGCGAAGGGGGCGATTTCAAACGGTGTGTCCCAGTTGGACAAAAGCGAGTTGGACATGGACGGATCTCCTTTGTCCGCGACGCTAGCGGCAAAGCCGGACGGCTGCAATCGGCCCTAGCCGCCCGCCCCCGGCACGCTGTCGCTATCCGCAACCAGCGCCGCCGGGATGATGCGGATCGGCACGCTTGCGATATTGGCCGCGCGCGCGATGCGCCATTCATAGCGGCCAAAGCGGCCGTCGGTATCGATCAGCACCACCACCGCCTCCTTGCCGGTGATCTCGGCGGCAAACAGCGCCTGCTGGATGCTGTCGAGGCTGCTGCGCTTGTCGAGACCGAACTCCACCACCCGCCGGGAGTTCTCGCAATCGGTGCGGATCGACGCGGCACCGCCGGGGTAGGAAAACTCATGCACGGTTTCCGCGCTGCCGCCGAACAGCGCGCCGCACAGCACAGAGATGAAGAAGGCCTCGTTCAAATCAGGGAGCTTCCGGTTTCCTAGTGGCCGGAGCCGCAAACCGGGCAATCGGCGCGCGGGGACAGGCGGATCTTGCGGGTTTCGCCATAAAGCCCGTCATAGATCAGCATCTCGCCGCGCAGCACCTGACCCGCACCGGTGATCTGCTTGACCGCCTCCTGTGCCATCATCGCGCCGATGACCCCCGGCAAGGGGCCGATCACCCCTGCCTCGGCACAGCTGGGCGCCAGCCCCGCGGCCGGGGCTTCGGGAAAGATGCACTGATAGCAGGGGCCGCCCTTGGCCGAATGGAACAGGCTGATCTGCCCCTCCCACTGCGACAGCGCGCCGGAGATCAGCGGCTTGCCCAGCGCCACGGCGTGGCGGTTGGCCAGGTAGCGGGTGTCAAAATTGTCAGTGCCGTCGAGGATCAGGTCGTAGTCCGCGAACAGATCCGCCGCGATGTCATCGGTCAGGCGGCGGTTGTAGGGCCGCACCTCCACATAAGGGTTCTGCGCGCGCATCGCGGCGGCGGCCGAGAACACCTTGGGCTTGCCGATGTCCTCGTCCCGGTGGATAACTTGGCGCTGCAGGTTGGCGTTGTCGACCACGTCATCGTCGATCACCCCGATGGTGCCCACCCCGGCCGCAGCCAGATACTGCAGCACGGGCGCGCCCAGACCGCCGGCACCGATCACCAGAACCCGCGACTGTTTCAGCTTCTTCTGGCCCGCGCCGCCGACCTCGCGCAGCACGATATGGCGGGCATAGCGGTCCAGCTCGCTGTCGGAAAAACGGCCCGCGGGCGGCGGTGCGGCTGTAGCCTGCGGCTGGGCGCGCGATTTCAGGGCAGCAACGATGCGGGCATAGAAGCCAGCCACAAGCGCAACACCGCCCAGCAGCAGCCAGGCCCCGGCAGAGCCGCCGGTGCCCTCGCGCAGGGGATGCCCGGCAGGCAGCGTCAGCTGCACCGCCAGCACCGCGGCAAACAGCACCGCCAGAACCGCAATGCGCAGGTTGCGCGGCAGGCCCAGAAACCGCCCGCCCCACCAGATCAGCGCCGCAAGGAACAGGATCCGCAGCATCAGCCTCTCCCGGTGGAGCCAAAGCCGCCCGCGCCCCGCGCGGAACTGCTGAGGGCATCGGCCAGCTCGAAGCGGGCCTGAAGCACCGGCGCCACCACCATCTGGGCGATGCGGTCACCGTGGGCGATCTCGAACAGCTCCTGGCCTGCGTTCATCACGATGACCCCCAGCGGGCCGCGGTAATCGCTGTCGATGGTGCCGGGGGTGTTGGGCAGGGTGATGCCATGCTTCAGCGCCAGGCCGGAGCGTGGACGGATCTGCACCTCGTAGCCAGCGGGGATTTCGATGCGCAGCCCGGTCGGCACCAGCGCCCGCTCGCCCGGCGCCAGCTGCAGGCGGCCGCGATCCGGCAGGTTGGCGCGGATGTCGGCCCCCGCCGCCCCCGCCGTTTCATAAGAGGGCAGCGGCACATCCCGGTCCGCGCCCTCGTCATGGATCACACGGATCGTCACCATCCCCGCTGCCCCTTCATCTTTCTGAAAATACTCAATCTCACCCGGCCAGCGCCGCGGCGATCCGGTCGGCGAGACGGGCGGCGACCTCGTCCTTGCCTATGCGCGGCCAGCTTTCTGCGCCATCTTCCGAGATCAGCGTCACCGCGTTTTCGCTGCCCCCCATGATGCCGGTCGCGGGCGAGACGTCATTGGCGACGATCCAGTCGCAACCCTTGCGCTTGCGCTTGGCGGTGGCGTTGTCGACCACGTCGTTGGTCTCGGCCGCAAAGCCGACCACCAGCGCCGGGCGTCCCGATGTCATCTGGGCGACGCCCTTCAGGATGTCGGGATTTTCGGCGAATTCCAGCACCGGCAGACCGTCCTTGGATTTCTTCAGCTTGCGGTCCGAGGCGCTCGCCACCCGCCAATCCGCCACCGCGGCGGCAAAGACGCCGGCATCGGCGGGCAAGGCGGCCTCTACCGCGGCGGCCATGTCACGCGCGCTCTGGACCGGCACCACCTGCACCCCCTCGGGCGGTGGCACCTCGGCGGGGCCGGTGATGAACACCACCTCGGCACCGCGGTCGCGCAAGGCCCGCGCCAGTGCCGTGCCCTGCGCCCCGGAGGAGCGGTTGGCGATATAACGCACCGGGTCGATCGGCTCATGCGTGGGGCCGGAGGTCACCACGATTCGTTTGCCCCGCAGCGGCCCGTCGGACAGTTTGGCTGTGATGGCGGCCACGATCTCGTCCGGTTCGGCCATGCGGCCGGGCCCGAATTCACCGCAGGCCATGCTGCCGTCATTGGGACCGACAAAGCCCGCGCCGTCCGCCTTCAGCTGGGCGATGTTGCGCTGGGTGGCGGGGTGTTCCCACATGCGCACGTTCATGGCGGGCGCCAGCAGCACCGGCGTGTCGGTGGCCAGCAGCAGCGTCGAGGCCAGATCATTGGCGAGGCCTTGCGCCATCTTGGCCATCAGATCCGCCGTCGCGGGGGCCACCACCAGCAGGTCGGCGCTGCGTGACAGCTGGATATGGCCCATCTCGGCTTCGGAGGTCAGATCGAACAATTCCTGATGCACCGGTGTCCCTGCCAGGGCCGAAACCGACAGCGGCGTGACGAACTCGGCGCCCGCTTTCGTCAGGACGGGGGTTACGCGCGCGCCCTGATCCTGCAGGCGCCGGATCAGCTCCAGCGATTTGTAAGCCGCGATTCCGCCACCGATAATCAGAAGAATATGTTTGCCAGCCAGCATTTGCGGGTCCTCTGCCACCTTCAGGGCGACTGTACTGTGCAGCGCCAGAAGTGTGAAACGCTTTTCCCGCAAGCGGGCCGCGTGACGCGGGCGGACCGAATTGCCGACGTTCGCCCGCAACGAAGGAGGCCAAGTCAGCCGTCAGCGCGCGTGTATCACCTGCGCCCGGATCCAACGGCAAAGCGCCACCGAAATGGCGGCGCTTCACCAGACACTATGACCCGTCGGGCTGGTCAGGACAGGAGCCTGTGAACCTCGCGCGACTTGTTTTCAAGGCATTTGCGCATCTTCTGGAACGCCCCGGCCTCAAGCTGGCGCACGCGTTCCTTGGACAGGCCCAGTTCCGTGCCCAGGCTTTCCAGCGTGCGGGGGCGTTCGCGCAGTTTGCGCTCGGTGATGATGAACCGCTCGCGGTCGTTCAAGGCCTGCAAGGCACCGACCAGCCATTTGCGCAGCTGGCGGCGGTCGTGACGTTGCTGAACCAGCTCTTCTGCCTGGGTGGTGTCATCCTCAAGCGCGTCGATCCATTCGCGCCCCTCATCCTCCGTCGACTGTACCGCGTTGAGGGAGAAATCGGCCCCCGAAAGACGCCCATCCATCATCTGCACATCGCGCAGCGGCACGCCAATCTCGGTGGCAATCTTCTGGTGCAGCTGGTGCTGATCCAACCGCGCCCCCTGCGCCCGGGCCTCGCGCTCCAGCTGCGCCTGAACCCGGCGCATGTTGAAGAACAGCGACTTTTGCGAAGAGGTCGAGCCGGTACGCACCATGGACCAGTTGCGCATCACGTAATCCTGAATCGATGCCTTGATCCACCACACCGCATAGGTCGAGAACCGCACACCGCGATCCGGGTCGAACTTGTCGGCCGCCTTCATCAAACCCAGCCCGGCTTCCTGGATCAGGTCGTTCATCGGCGCCCCATAGCGTTTGAATTTTGCCGCCATGGAGATTGCCAACCGCATATAGGCGTTGATCAGGCGGTGCAGCGATTGCACGTCCCGTTCATCCCGCCAGGCATAGGCCAGTCGCAGCTCGGTCTCTGCATCCAGCAGCTCTGCCCGCATGGCCTGTTTCGGCAATGGGTTTTCATGTGTGTGATCTAGTGCCATAAGATTTCCCCCCGGAAACTAATTAACAAACTGCCGTCTGGGGACTTAACTTGGAACAATTGGGGGCCCGGATCGCCCTTGGGCCAACAGCAACAGCGCATCGGGTGCAACTTTCGCCACATCCACAGGCCAAACGGGAAACGTAAAAAAGTAATTTGGCCCCTGCGCAGCCTCCCCGGTTTGGAAACATTGGAACCCCGGGCGCTGCGGTCTCTTGTCTTTACCGGGCCCTGCAGTTACCCACAGGAACGGCTTCGTACATACAGGTTAGCAAAAAATGCCTGCAAATGTAACTTTAATTCTTGGGGGCGCGGCCTCAGGAAAGTCGGCATTTGCCGAAGGCCTGTGCGTAAACAGCACAAAAGACAGAGTTTACTGGGCAACTGCACAAATTTTTGACGCCGAAATGCGCGAAAAAGTGTCCCGCCATCTCGCACAAAGAGGGGCTGGCTGGACCACTGTAGAGGAGCCGGAAACAGCCGGGCGAGTCTTGCCGGGGCTGACATGCGGGCAAATCTGCCTGATGGACTGCGCCACCATGTGGCTGACCAACCATTTGCTGGCCGAACACGACCTTGCCGCCGCCGAGTCGGAACTGATGTCCGCCATCGACGCCTGCGCGGCGGATCTGGTGATCGTGTCCAACGAGACCGGACTGGGCATCGTGCCCGAAAACGCGCTGGCCCGGAGGTTCCGGGAGGCTCAGGGGCGGCTGAACATCGCTCTGGCCGCGCGCGCAGACCGGGTGGTGCAAGTCACCGCCGGGCTGCCTCTGGTGCTGAAAGGCAGTCTGTGACCACCCGCCTGTTCCTGGTTCGGCACGGGCCGACTCACGCCAAATGTATGGTCGGTTGGTCAGACCTGCCCGCGGATCTTTCCGATTCGGCCGCGCTGGCCCGCCTGTCGGCGCATCTGCCCGCCGACGCGTTGGTGGTGTCTTCGGACCTGTCGCGGGCGGTGGCCACCGCGGATGCCATTCAAGGCAACCGACAGCGGTTGCCAAATCTGCCGGGGCTGCGCGAAATCCACTTTGGCGCCTGGGAGCTGCGCAGCTGGGCCGAGGTCGACGCCGAAGACCCGGACCGAATCCGCGCCTATTGGGATACGCCGGGGGACAGCACGCCGCCGGGGGGCGAAAGCTGGAACCAGCTCTGTGCCCGCGTGAATGCGGCGATCGACCGGCTGGTGGCCGCGCATGAGGGCAGCGACCTGATCGTGGTGGGTCATTTCGGACAGATTCTCAGCCAGATCCAGCGCGCTGCACGCCTCACCGCGCTGGAGGCCTTTGGGCACAAGATCGACAACCTTTCCGTCAGTCAGGTGTCTGTCGGCCCGGACGGCTGGATCGCCGACACGATCAATCACATTCCGTGATCATTTCCATCACAAACATTCCATTTGAGAATGTATTTTCCGCGGCTACCCTCGCCTTATGACATATGAACTCTATATTGGCGACCGCATGTACTCCAGCTGGTCATTGCGCGGCTGGCTCATGCTCGAGAAATTCAATCTGCCCCACACCGTCCACATGGTCGGGCTGTACTCCGGGCGCATGGCGGCGGATTTGGCGCATCTCGCCCCGGCGCGGCTGGTGCCGGTGTTGCGACTGCCGGACGGCACCGTGGTCGGTGAAAGCCTGGCTATCGCGGAAACCCTGGCCGAACGCCACCCCGAGGCCGGGCTGTGGCCGACCGATCCGGCACATCGCGCCACTGCGCGCTGGCTGGTGACCGAAATGGCCTGCGGTTTTTCCGCCTTGCGCAGCGACTGCCCGATGCAGCTGGGCGGCATTTACGAGGGCTTTACCCCTTCCGAGGCGGTCAGGACCGACCTCGCGCGAATCGAAACGCTGTTCGCCCACGCCCGCCTTGTGTCCGGCGCCGCGACGGGTCACCTGTTCGGGGCCTACTCTCTGGCTGATACGTTCTACACGCCGGTCGCAGCCCGCATCATCGGCTATGATTTGCCCGTCAGCGCCGAGACCCGTGCCTATTGCAAGCTGCTGCTCTCCGACCCATCGGTTCAGAGCTGGCAACAGCAGGCGCAGGAGGTCACCTACGACCCGGAGCCCTACCCGGTGGATTTGCCAAAGCGTGCCTGGTCGCTGGACTAACGGGTGCCGGGGCGGGGCGACCAGCGCCAATTTTGCGTGAATTCCAAGCGCGACCCGCCCCGCGTTAACCATTCGGAAACCATGATTGCCAAGCCTCTTTCCGACCAGAACGGGACGGGGAGAGATGACCACACGCTGTTACACGGTGGCCTTTCAGGGGGTCGATGCACGCTTGGTCGAGGTGCAATGCGCCGTCGCGCCAGGACTTCCGGCCTTTTCGGTGGTTGGTCTGCCCGACAAGGCGGTGAGCGAGGCGCGCGAACGGGTCCGCGCCGCCTTTGCCGCGATGTCGATTGCCCTGCCCTCGCGCCGGATCACCGTAAACCTGTCGCCTGCCGATCTGCCCAAGGAAGGCAGCCATTTCGACCTGCCAATCGCCTTGGCGCTTCTCGCCGCGATCGGGATCATCCCTGCTGAAAAGGCCGAGGACACCATCGCCCTGGGCGAGCTGTCACTCGACGGACAGCTGATGCCGGTGGTGGGCGCCCTGCCCGCAGCCGTCACCGCGGCTGAACAGGCACGGGGATGCTGATATGCCCCAAAGGTTCCGGCGCCGAGGCGGCCTGGGTGGATGCGGCGCAGGTTTTCGGCGTCACCACGCTGGCCGAAGCCGTTCAGCATTTCACCGGCCAGCGCCTGATCGAACCCGCCACGCCGGGCGAGGCCGGCAACGCCCCTGCAACCAAGGATCTGCGCGACGTGAAGGGGCAGGAGCAGGCAAAGCGCGCGCTGGAAATCGCAGCCGCCGGGCGCCATCACCTGCTGATGGTCGGACCACCCGGCTCCGGCAAATCGATGCTGGCGGCGCGCCTGCCCTCTCTGTTGCCGCCGCTGACACCAAGGGAGGCACTGGAAACCTCGATGATCCACTCCCTGGCCGGGCTGATCAAGGACGGTGGCATCAGCCGCGTCCGCCCGTACCGCGAACCGCATCACACCGCCTCGATGGCGGCCATTGTCGGCGGCGGACGACGGGCGCAGCCCGGCGAGATCAGCCTCGCCCATAACGGGGTTCTGTTCCTGGATGAGCTGCCGGAATTCGCACGCCCGGTTCTGGAAACCCTTCGCCAGCCGCTGGAAACTGGCGAAGTCATGGTGGCGCGCGCCAATGCGCATGTGAAATATCCCAGTCGCTTCATGCTGGTGGCCGCGGCCAATCCCTGCAAATGCGGTTACCTGGCCGATGCAAACCGGGCCTGCGCCCGCGCGCCGGGGTGCGGCGCAGACTATCTTGGCCGTATCTCTGGCCCCTTGTTGGACCGGTTTGATCTGCATCTGAACGTGCCGCCCGTCGACATTGCGGATCTGGATCTGCCGCCCTGTGCCGAAGGCTCGGCCGAGGTCGCACAGCGGGTGGCTTGCGCCCGCGAGCTGCAGCAGGCCCGTTATGCAAACCATCCCGGCATAGAGCAGAATGCCGACGCTGAGGGGCAACTGCTGGAAGACGCCGCGGCCCCCGGCCCCGACAGCCGCGACCTCTTGAGCCGAGCTGCCGAGCGGTTCGGTCTCAGCGCAAGAGGCTATCACCGGGTGCTGCGCGTGGCCCGCACCATCGCCGATCTGGCCCGCGAAGAGCGCGTGCAACGCCACCATTTCGCCGAGGCGCTGAGCTTCCGCCTGCCCGCAGCCCGGTAACTAGGTGCCGCCGCCCAGCACCGCACGGGCAAATACCGCGGCTTCTTCGAGCGCCGCCTGCCCCTCCGGCAGGTGACCTGCCATGAATTGCCAGACATGCGGCAGCCCGTGCCACAGGCGGAGCTGCACCGCGCTGCCGGCGGCCTGCAGCCGGGCCGCCATGCGCTCGGCGTCCGAGCGCAGCACCTCGCTGTCGGACACCTGGATCAGCACCGGCGGCGGGCCGGGGAAATCGGCAAACAGGGGCGAGGCCCGCGGATCGGCTGGGTCGGCCCCGGCCAGATATTGCTCCACAACCTCCGGCATCCGCCCCGTCGGGATGAGAACATCGCAGGCCCGGTTGTCGTGCAGGCTGGCCCCCGACAGCGTCAGGTCGCACCAGGGCGAAAAGGCGATCAGCCCGGCCGGGCGCTCTCCCTCTGCCAGAAGGCCCGCCAGCAGTGCCAGCGCCAGCCCACCGCCCGCACTGTCCCCGGCCAGCAGGATCCGGCCCGGCGCATAGCCGCGCTGGCGCAGGTGCTGCCAGGCCAGCAGGGCGTCCTCGTAGGCGGCGGGGAACGGGGCCTGTTGCAGCAGCCGGTAGTCCGGCACCGCAATCTCGAGACCGGCGGCCTGGGACAGCCGCGACAGCATGCCTTGGTAGGCCCGCGCGCTGCCCGCCAGATAGGCGCCGCCGTGCAAAAACAGGATGATCTGCCCCACGCGCGGCCTGCCGCAGCTGACCAGCGTCATCGGCACCGGCGCGCGCAGCGGCAGCAGGCGGGTAAAGGGCAGCGCCGGGTAAAGACGCGGCGCGGCAAATTCGAACACGCGCCGCGCCAGTTCAGGGCTGCTGGCGCGCCGCAGCACCGGTTTCATGCCATGACGCATCCACGCGTTGATGGCCCGGCGCTGCCAGCTCATCAGCTGATCTTGGCTTCGATCGCCTGCCAGACCTTCTCGGCGATGTTGACGCCGTCGAACCGCTCCAGCTCCTGAATGCCGGTGGGCGACGTCACGTTGATCTCGGTCAGGTAGTGGCCGATCACGTCGATGCCGACGAAGACCTGACCCTTTTCCCGCAGCAGGGGACCGATGGCGGCGCAGATCTCCAGATCCCGCTCGCTCAGCCCGATCTTTTCTGGGCGGCCGCCGACGTGCATGTTGGAGCGCGTCTCGCCCGCTGCCGGCACCCGGTTGATCGCGCCGACCGCCTCGCCGTCGACCAGGATCACCCGCTTGTCGCCATTGCTGACGTCGGGCAGGAATTTCTGCACGATCAGCGGCTCGCGGCTGAAGCCGGTGAACAGCTCGTGCAGCGAGGTCAGGTTGCGGTCATTGGCATCAAGCCGGAACACGCCCGCGCCGCCGTTGCCATAGAGCGGCTTCAGGATCACGTCGCCGTGCTTTTCCTTGAACGCCTTGATGGTCTGCAGATCGCGGGCGATGGTGGTCGGCGGCGTCAGGTCAGGGAAGTTCAGCACCAGCAGTTTTTCCGGGTAGTTGCGCACCCAGAAGGGATCATTCACCACCAGCGCCTTGCCCTTCAGCATGTCCAGAAGGTGCGTCGAGGTGATGTAGTGCATGTCGAACGGCGGATCCTGGCGCAGCCAGACCACGTCGAACTCCGCCAGATCCACTTCGCGCTCTTCGCCCAGCACCGCGGGGGCGCCCGCCACCCGCTGCACCGTCATGTCATGGCCGCGGGCGGTGATGCGGCCTTCCTGATAGGCCAGCTGGTCGGGGGCGTAGTAAAACAGCTCATGACCGCGCGCCTGGGCTTCCTCGGCCAGGCGGAAGCTGCTGTCGGCGTTGATGTCCACGCCCATGACCGGGTCCATCTGAAAGGCGATTTTCATTGGCAGTATCCCTTGTAAACTGGTCAGATACATGGCCCAGCGGGGCCGCATGTTCAATGGGGCAGCGATGCGTCAGCCCATACCAAAGGCGTTTTCGATCACCTCAACCGCGCCGTCGCCGTTCACAAGCGCGGCATCGAAACGGACCGGCGTCAGCTGGCCCTGCGGCTGGGTGTCCAGATATTGCCCGGCGCTGGCATAAATGCGTTCGATCTGCCGCGGTGTGAGCCGCAGGGCGGCGGCGGCGCTGGTTCTGCTGTGCTTCACCTCGACGAAAACCAGCCCGTCCGGCCCCTTGAGGATCAGGTCAATTTCGCCGCCCGCCCCGCGCCAGCGGCGCTCTGCCACGGTGTAGCCGAGGTTTGCATAATGGCGCGCCACGATGTCCTCTGCCGCCTCGCCCGCATGGTGGGCGCGAGCGCCGCGATGCTGGCGCGCGCGCGTCACCGCTCAGCCCTCCTTGGCCTGTTGCAGCGCCAGCTGGTAGACCTTGCGCCGTGGCAGCCCGTGCAGTTCCGCCACGATGGCGGCGGCGTCCTTGACCGAATTGTCCTGCAGCGCGGCCTGCAGGTCGCTTTGCAGATCGCGCTCGCTGACCTCGGCCGCCTGGGCGCGGTCGACCAGCAGCACGATCTCACCCTTCACCGGCTGCTCGGCGAGGTTCGCCGCCAGATCCGCCAGCGGCGCGCGGCGGATCTCCTCGAATTTCTTGGTCAGCTCGCGGCACAGTGCGGCCGGGCGGTTGCCCAACACGGCGGCCATATCCGCCAGCGAGGCGGCCACCCGCTTCGGCGATTCATAAAAGATCAGCGTGCCGGGGATCTCGCGGAGCTCCTCCAGCCGCCGCTTGCGCGCGGCCGAGGCATTGGGCAGGAAACCGGCAAAGAAAAACGCATCCGTCGGCAGCCCCGCCAGCGTCAGCGCGGTGGCGGCGGCGACGGGTCCGGGCGCGCAGGTAACCATGTGACCGGCTTCGGCGGCGGCGCGGCTCAGCTCGAATCCGGGATCGGCGATCAGCGGCATCCCCGCCTCCGAGGCGTAGGCCACGGATTTGCCCGCGGCGACCTCTTCCAGCAGCTTGGCCTGCGCACCACCGCCGCTGTGGTCGTGATAGGCGATGATCCGCCGCCCCGTCAGCGGCACGCCATGGATTTCCATCAGCTTGCGCAAAGAGCGCGTATCCTCTGCCGCAAGCACGTCTGCCGAGGCCAGCACGTCCAGCGCCCGCAAAGTGATGTCGCGCGCGGTGCCGATCGGCGTGGCAACAAAGTACAGCCCGGGAGCCAATTTGACATTCAGATGATTCAACGCTGGACCCGCCTTTTTGGTCGTTTATGATCCGTCCTTAAATTCACACGGTGCTCTGGCGCCGGGAGAACGGAGTTTCAAGCCATTATGTTTGCTGTTTTCAAACGGGCCCGCAAGGCAACACTTGCTGCCGCCGCAGCCCTGTCCGCCCTGACCCTTGCCGCCTGCGACCCTGCAACCATCGGCAGCGGCCCGACCATCAACACCTCCAAGCCGGTTCCGGTCGCGCTGCTGGTGCCGCGCGGGTCTGCCCAGCAGGGGGACAGCGTGCTGGCAAAGAGCCTGGAAAACGCGGCGCGCCTTGCCATTGCAGACCTCGACGGCGTGCAGATCGACCTGCGAGTCTATGATACCGCAGGCACTCCCGAGGTGGCCTCGAGCGCGGCACAGCAAGCCCTGAATGACGGGGCGCGGATCATCCTCGGCCCCGTTTATGCAGAAGCGGCCAATGCCGCCGGGATCGCGGCCCGGCAGCGCGGCGTGAACGTATTGGCCTTCTCCAACAACACGGCGATCGCTGGCGGCAATGTCTTCATTCTGGGGCCGACCTTTGACAACACCGCGCGGCGTCTGACGAAATTCGCCGCCCGCAATGGTAAGCGCAACATCCTGATCGTCGGCGGCAATGACGCCGCAGGCGTGGCCGGGCGGACCGCCATCCAGCAGGCCGCGGCAGAAAGCGGTGCCACGATCACCGGTAGCGTCGGGTATGAGCTGTCTCAGCAGGGTGTGATCAACGCCATCCCGACCATCCGCAGCGAGGCCGCCAAGGCGGATGCGGTGTTCCTGACCTCCACCACTGCCGGAGCCCTGCCGCTCCTGGCGCAGCTGATGCCCGAAGCGGGCGTCGACCCGGCCGAGAAGCAGTATATCGGTCTGACCCGTTGGGACATCCCGTCGCAAACCCTGTCGCTGCCGGGCGTTCAGGGTGGCTGGTTCGCCCTGCCCGACCAAAGCAAGGTTCAGCAATTCAGCGCTCGCTATCAGGCGACCTACGGCAATGCTCCGCACACCATCGGCAGCCTTGCCTATGACGGCATCGCCGCCATCGGGGCGCTGGTGGCCGCAGGCAAATCCGATGCGTTGACCACAGCGGCGCTGACCCAGGGTGCCGGCTTCCAGGGCGCTGGCGGCATCTTCCGGCTGCGCCCGGACGGCACCAACGAGCGCGGGTTGGCCGTCGCCACTATCCAGGAACAGAAGGTCGTAGTCATTGACCCAGCCCCAAGCAGCTTCGCCGGTGCCGGATTCTGATCCGGCCCTCGTAACCGCAGGGCAGACCGAAAGCGGCTTCCCCGCCCCGCGGGGGCCGCTGATCTGCGATCCGGCGGATATCTTCGACGCAGTCGCGGTGCGCCAGAAGATTCGCGCCGAGGCCGAAAACGTCCCGCCAACGGAGCTGCGCACCGCCGCCGTGAAGATCCTGCGGGAGGCCAATAAGTCCGGCCGTGCCGCGATTGCGGAGGCCTTTGCCGCGGCCCCCTTTTCGGCGCGCGAACTGACCCGCTCCTACACCTTTCTGACCGATGGGTTGGTGACCACTGCCATGTTCGTGGCCAGCACCCTGTTGCACCCGCTGGCCACGCCAACCCGCGGCGAGCGGATCGCGGTCATTGCCGTGGGAGGCTACGGGCGGGGGGAAATGGCACCTGCCTCGGACGTCGACCTGCTGTTCCTGACCCCCTACAAGATCACCGCCTGGGCCGAGAGCGTGATCGAATCCATGCTCTATATCCTGTGGGACCTGCGCCTGAAGGTCGGCCATTCCAGCCGCACCATCAAGGATTGCCTGCGTCTGGGCGGCGAAGACTACACCATCCGCACCGCCATGCTGGAAAACCGCTTTCTGGCCGGCCACGCGCCCCTCGCCGAGGAGTTGGACGCGCGGTTGAAGGCGGAGCTGTTCTCCCGCGACACCCGCGAATTCGTCGAAGCGAAGCTGGCCGAACGCGACGCGCGTCACCTGAAGCAGGGCCAGCGGTACATGGTTGAGCCCAACGTCAAGGAGGGCAAGGGCGGGCTGCGGGATCTGCAGTCCCTGTTCTGGATCGCCAAGTACCTCTACCAGGTGCAGGACGCGGAAGACCTGGTGCCACTGGGCCTGTTCCACCCCGAGGAGATGGAGCTGTTCGCCAAGGCCGCCAATTTCCTGTGGGCGGTGCGGGCGCATCTGCACCTGGCCACCGGCCGCGCCAGCGAACAACTGACCTTCGACATGCAGGTCGAAGTCGCGGCGCGCATGGGGTACGAGGACAAAGCCGGACGGCGCGGCGTGGAAATCTTCATGCAGGAGTATTTCCGCCATGCGACCCGTGTCGGGGATCTGACCCGGATCTTCCTGTCCAAGCTGGAGGAAAGCCACCAGAAGAGCGAGCCATTACTGGAGCGGATCTTTCGCCGCCGCCGCCGCGTCAAGCCGGGTTACCGCGTGGTGCGCAACCGCCTGGACGTCGCCAACCCCGAGGAATTCCTGGCCGACAAGGTCAACCTTCTGCGCCTGTTTGAAGAGGCGCTGCGCACCGGCATGCTGATCCATCCAGACGCCATGCGGCTGGTCACCGCGAACCTGCACCTGATCGACGACGAGATGCGCAACGACAAGGAAGCCCGGCGGATCTTCCTTGACCTGCTGCTGAAGCACGGCAACCCGGAACGCGCGCTGCGCCGGATGAACGAGCTGGGCGTGCTGTCCGCGTTCCTGCCCGAGTTCGAGCCGATCGTGGCGATGATGCAGTTCAACATGTACCACTCCTACACGGTGGACGAACACACCATTCAGGTGATCGCCAACTTCGCCGCCATTGAGCGCGGCGAACTGGAGGAGGAGCTGCCGCTTTCGTCGGAAGTGCTGCGCAAGGGGCTCAACCGCAAGGTGCTGATGGTGGCGATGCTCTTGCACGATATCGGCAAGGGCCGGGCACAGGACCATTCCATTCTGGGTGCCCAGATCGCGCGCAAGGTGGCACCGCGGCTGGGGCTGAAGCCCTCGGAGTGCGAAACCGTGGAATGGCTGGTGCGCTATCACCTGCTGATGTCGGACATGGCACAGAAACGCGACATCGCCGACCCGCGCACGGTGCGCGATTTTGCCAAGGCGGTACAGACGGTGAAGCGGCTGGACCTGCTGCTGTTGCTGACCGTCTGCGATATTCGTGGCGTCGGCCCGGACACCTGGAACAACTGGAAGGCGGCGTTGCTGCGCGCGCTTTACGGCCAGACCCGTGCTGCGCTTGAGGGGGGCATGGAAGCGCTGAATCGCGAGCACCGCGGCGCCGCCGCCAAGAAGGCGCTGCGCAAGGCTCTGCCGGACTGGTCCAAGGCCGACCTCAAGAAAGAAACCGCCCGTCACTATCCACCGTACTGGCACGGGCTGCATGTCACGGCACATGTGGATTTTGCCGAGATGCTGCGCGAGTTCGTTAGTCGCGGCAGCCCGGACGAGGTGATGATCCGTCTCTACCCGGACGAGGACCGCGATGCGACCCGCGCCACATTCGTGATGGAGGACCATCCCGGCATCTTCGCCCGCATCGCCGGAGCGCTGGCGCTGGTCGGGGCCAACGTCGTGGATGCGCGCTCCTACACCACCAAGGACGGTTACGTCACCGATGCCTTCTGGATCCAGGACGCCGACGGGCACCCCTTCGACCCCTCGCGCCTGCACCGGATGAAACAGATGATCGAAAAGACCCTCAAGGGAGAGGTCATCGCCGGCGAAGCACTGAAGTCGCGCGACAAGATCAAGAAACGCGAGCGGGCCTTCAAGGTGCCGACCCACATCACCTTCGATAACGAAGGCTCCGAGATCTACACCATCATCGAGGTGGACACCCGTGACCGGCCCGGCCTGCTCTATGACCTGGCCCGCGCGCTGGCTTCGGCCAATGTCTACGTTGCCAATGCGGTGATCGCGACCTATGGCGAACAGGTCGTGGATGCTTTCTACGTCAAGGACATGTTTGGCCTGAAGTACCACACGGCATCCAAACAGCGCATGTTGGAGAAGAAGCTGCGCGAGGCGATCTCCGAAGGGGCCAAACGAGCGGACACATGAAACCCATCAAACTGCTTTCGGGCTTCCTGACCGTCGGGTTCTGGACGCTGGCCAGCCGTGTGCTGGGCTTTGCGCGCGAGATCCTCATCGCCGCCTTCATCGGGCCGGGGCCGGTGCTGGATGCCTTCATCGTGGCATTCCGCCTGCCCAACCTGTTCCGTCGCTTCTTTGCCGAAGGCGCCTTCAACGCGGCCTTTGTCCCCGCTTTCGCCAAACGCTACGAGGCGGGCGAAGACGCCCGCGCTTTCGCCCAGCAGGCCTTCAACCTGCTGGCGGCGGCGGTGCTGACGCTGGTGGGGCTTGGCATGCTGTTCATGCCCGGCCTGGTCTGGCTGACTGCCGGGGGGTTCGTGGGTGATGCGCGTTTTGACATGGCGGTGGGCTACGGCCATATCGTCTTTCCCTATATCCTGTTCATGTCGCTTGCGGCGCTGTTCTCCGGCGTGCTGAACGCCACCGGGCGCTTTGCCGCCGCCGCCGCCGCGCCGGTGCTGCTGAACATCTTTACCTGCGTTGCGATGGCCGTCGCCGCCATCCTGGGCGGCGAGGTGATCACCTGGCTGGTCTGGACCATCCCGGTAGCGGGCGTCGCGCAGCTGGCGCTGGTCTGGGCGGCGGCGGCGCGGGCAGGCATCGTTCTGCGCCCGGGTCTGCCGCGCTGGACCCCGGAGATGCGCCGCCTCACCGCTGTGGCCCTGCCCGCAGCGCTGGCCATGGGTGTCACGCAGATCAACCTCGTGATCGGCCAGTACGTGGCCTCGGACATCGAAAAGGCCGCCAGCTGGCTGTTCATCGCCGACCGGCTGTACCAGCTACCGCTTGGAGTGGTTGGCATTGCCGTCGGCATCGTGCTTCTGCCCGCCCTGTCGCGCCGCCTGCGCGCGGGCGACAGCGCCGGCTCGCAGGACGCCCTGTCGCGCGCCGCCGAGTTCTCGCTGCTGCTGGCAGTGCCTTCCGCCGTGGCTTTCCTGACCGTGCCGCTGCCGCTGGTATCCGTGCTGTATGAACGCGGTGCCACCGGGCCCGAGGACGTCGCCGCCATCGCGCTGGCGGTTGCCATCTACGGTGTCGGCCTGCCCGCTTTCATGCTGCAAAAGGTGCTGCAGCCGCTGTATTTCGCCCGCGAGGACACCCGGACGCCGTTCCATTATGCGCTGGTGGCGATGGTGGTGAACGCGGGCCTGGCCTTTGGGCTGAAGCCGGTGCTGGGCTGGATCGCGCCCGCTGTCGCCGCATCCGCCGCGGGCTGGGCAATGGTGGCGCTGCTGGCATTTGGAGCCCTCCGCATGGGGCCCGAGGCGCAGTTCGACAGCCGCTTCCGTCGCCGCGCCTGGCGCATCCTAGTGGCGTCTGCCGTGATGGGTGGCGGGCTCTACGCTGCCGCCAGCTGGGGCAGCTGGCTGTTTCAGCTGGACTACTGGCGCTATCTTGCGCTGCTGGGCCTGGTTGTGCTGGGCGGCGTACTTTACTTCACCGTGGGCCAGCTCCTCGGGGCCTTCCGCCTGTCGGAATTCCGCACCGCCCTCAGCCGCCGCAAACAGACCTAGCACCGCGTCCTGCGCCGCACCGCGGGTCAAGGGCCGCGCCAGCGGCCGCGCTGCAGGCGCGGTTCACCCTTGAGGCGCGGTGTGGCGGACCGACACTGGACATGGCGCCTTCAGGGCAGGCCTGCCCCTGAAGCGCCTCTCAGCATCTTCCCTCTGCCGCGCGCCAGCGCGGCCCGGCCCAACGGCTGGAAATGCCCCGCAAGGGGCTTTGACAGCGGGCGGGAGCACCGCCGGGGCAGTCAGGCGGTCTCAGTCGCGGCGCACGCGGTTGCGGATCCGCGCCCAGCCGCCCGGTGCCAGGAAAAACGACAGCCCAAAGCCGGTGGCAAAGCCCGTCAGATCCGCAACCCAGTCCTTCTGGCCGCCGAACAGCAGTCCGAACAACAGCTGGATCCCCATCAGGAAGGCAATCAGCGAGAACGCCCGGCTCTGCTGGGCCCCGACCGACGCCAGCGAACGCCACAGCAGGAAGGTGAAGGCCCCGATCAGCCCGTAGACCGCCGGGAAGCCGCCAACCAGCGGAGCGCCGCCCGGGATCAGCACCGCGTAGCCCAGCGCACCCCCGGCGCCGGAGAGCAGGAATATCACCACCATCGCCAGATCGCCCATGACCTCGCCCACCATCTTGCCCATCGCCAGCACGAAGACGCAGACGAACAGCGCCTGGGTGAAGGCCCCATGCACAAAGCCGTAGGACACGAACCGCAGCAGATGCTCCGGCAGCCAGCGGCCGCTGTCCTGCATCCACCAGAAGATCTCGGGCGAGAAGGCATAGGCGTTCAGCGCCTCAAGCCGCCAGCCAATCGCTTCGGGCCCGCCCAGGATGCCGCGCGCGCCGAGCGAGAAGACCGCCTCAACCCCCATGATGACGATCACCAGCGCCACCACGGCGGCGGGCAGCGGGTTGATGGGGGCGGTATTGTTCGGGCTGCTCATCTGCTCTCCTGCGCGTGACGCGCCTGTTGACGTATCTTGGCCCCATGGGTAAGCCACCGGGGCTGCTATTTCCAGACGGGAGTTACGCCCATATGAGCGAAACCACTTTCACCCCGCGCGTGTTCTCGGGGATTCAACCCTCGGGCAACCTTCACCTCGGCAATTACCTGGGGGCGCTGAAACGTTTCGTCGACTGGCAGGCTAATGACGTGGAAACCGTCTATTGCATGGTCGACCTGCACGCGATCACCGTCTGGCAGGACCCCGCGGATCTGCGCCGGTCCACACGCGAACTTTGCGCGGGCTTCATCGCCGCGGGCCTTGATCCGGAAAAATCGATCCTGATCAATCAAAGCCAGGTGCCCGAGCACGCGCAGCTGGCCTGGGTCTTCAACTGCGTCGCCCGCATGGGCTGGATGCAGCGCATGACGCAGTTCAAGGACAAGGCAGGCAAGAACGCCCAGAACGCCTCTCTCGGGCTGTTGGCCTACCCGTCGCTGATGGCAGCCGACATTCTGGTCTACCACGCCACCCATGTGCCGGTGGGCGAGGATCAGAAGCAGCACCTGGAGCTGACCCGCGACATCGCCACCAAGTTCAACCACGACTATGGCGTCGATTTCTTCCCGATTACCGAACCGGTGATCGAAGGCGCTGCGACCCGCGTGATGTCCCTGCGCGACGGCTCCAAGAAGATGTCGAAATCGGATCCCTCCGACGCCAGCCGCATCAACATGACCGATGATGCCGACACTCTGGCCAAGAAGATCCGCAAGGCCAAGACCGACCCCGATGCCCTGCCCTCCGAGGCCAAGGGGCTGGAGGACCGCCCTGAGGCGCGCAACCTGGTCAACATCTATGCCGCGCTGAGCGATCAAAGCGTCGACCAGGTGCTGGCAGAGGTGGGCGGAAAGCAGTTCTCGGAATTCAAGCCGATGCTGGCGGAACTGGCCGTGGAAAAACTGGCGCCGATCTCGACGGAAATGGCCCGCCTGATGAACGAGCAAGACGAAATCGACCGGATCCTGGCACGAGGCGCAGAGCGCGCCCGCGCGATCACCGCACCGATTTTGCGCAAAACTTACGATATCGTCGGCATGGTTGCCCCCGTCGAAATCTAATAACAGCCTCGACTTTCAGAACGAAAGATAAATACCCGCGCCTATCAAAGGCGCGGGTATTTTCATTCAGCCACCTGAAACAAGGGGGAAATTTATTCCCCGCACAAAGCCACAGGCAGAGCGCTGCGTAAAAACCGATCACCCTACGAATGAAGTAGCACGCTTTGGTTGATTGGATTTCTATTTTTAACAACCTGGAAACGGTTGCCCCGCATGCTTAACCCAGATCGGCCGTCCAGCGTGGCCGCAGTTTGTACTTTACCTTGTTACCAAATTTCCCATGCGGAGAACGCCAATGTTCCTACGACGGAAGACACCGAGCACGGCCCAGAAGCTGAACGAGGCCGAGGCAGTTCTGGATGCCCTCGATCGCACTCAGGCTGTCATCGAATTCAAACCGGACGGCACCATCCTTCAGGCCAATTCCAATTTCCTCAGCACCATGGGGTACAGTCTGCAGGAAATTGCCGGCAAGCATCATTCCATGTTTGTCGCCAAGAGTTATGCATCTTCGCCTGAATATGGGCAATTCTGGTCAAGGCTGGCCGAGGGTGAGCATTTTACCGGCATGTTTCAGCGCTTGGCCAAGGATCGCAGCACGGTCTGGATCCAGGCCACCTATGCGCCGGTCCTGGGCCCCGACGGAAGCGTCAGCAAGGTTGTGAAATATGCCACCGATGTCACAGACGCCGCGGAGCGCAAGCAGGTGGTCGAAGACATCACCGATGGGCTGCGCCAATTGAGCGCCGGAAACCTTGGCTGCCAGGTGCCCGTGTCGGAGGTTGACGAGCTTGCCGAGTTGGGCGCGGCCTTCAATTCCGCGCTGCGGCAGCTGAATGAAACCGTCGGCACGGTCAAAGCCGTCGCCGCAACCGTGGCGTCCACGGCGGATGAGCTGAACCAGTCATCGGGCGAATTTTCCCAGCGGACAGAAACCCAGGCCGCAACGCTGGAACAGACGGCCGCCGCGATGGAAGAGCTGACGGCAACGGTCAAGGCCGCCGCCGACGGTGCCAAGGAGGTGGCGACCATCGTGACCCGTGCGCGCAAGACAGCCGAAACCAGCAGCCAGGTGGTTTCCGATGCAATTCGGGCCATGGATCAGATCGAAACCTCCGCCGGCAAGATCTCCACCATTATTTCCGTCATTGACGACATTGCCTTTCAAACCAACCTTCTCGCCCTGAACGCCGGGGTCGAAGCCGCGCGCGCCGGCGAGGCGGGGCGCGGTTTCGCGGTCGTCGCATCGGAAGTCCGCGCGCTGGCCCAGCGCTCATCCGACGCGGCCGGTGAAATCAAGCAGTTGATTACCGAAAGCTCGGCACAGGTCGCGGACGGCGTAAAACTTGTTGGCCGCACCGGCGACGAGCTGAAGGCCATCGTCGAGAGCGTCTCGACCATTTCCGACCACATCGTTGATATCGCCCGCGGCGCCGAGGAACAGTCCGTCACCCTGGAAGAGATCAACAGTGGCATGGGGGAACTGGATGGCGTGACCCAGCATAACGCCGCGATGGTGGAGGAATCCACCGCGGCCAGCCAGCGTCTGGCCAACGATGCCCGCGCATTGGCTGAGCAAGTCGCCAGCTTCCGGACCACGGCAGACGCGGGATCAACGGCACACGTGCAGATACGCCCTGTTGAGGTTGAAAAGCCCGCCGCCCCACAACCGGCGCGCATGACGGGCACCGGCGGCTGGCAGGATTTCTAGGCGCAGGCGAGGAGTAAGGGGTCGCAGCCGCCATCCAGCGCTGCGACCATCGACCTTACAGCCCCTTGATACCCTTGAGGATGAGGTCGGCTGCCAGCTCGGCATATTGCGACCTTGCGGCCGCACCGGCGCCGGAATTCCACATGTAATACCAGTTGAGCATGCCAAAGACCGACATCGTGGTCCCCCGCAGCCGCGCCGCATCCCCGTCAAAGGCATCGGGGGCAACCGCCTTGATGGCCTGGCTGACAAATTGCACCAACTCGCGTTGATAGCTGCGCAGATGTTCCTGCTGTTCCTCTGCCAGAGCTCCCATCGCACCGATCTGCACCTGGTGCTCATGGTCGGCGCCCTGGTAGGCCAGCAGGATCTCGTTGATGATGCGACGCAGGCGGTCTTCGGGACCGCAGCCATCCAGATCAATCGTGCAGACCCGGTCGCGCAGATCCCGCAGATAGGTGTCCAGCACCGCGAACAGCACCGCTTCCTTGCTGTCGTAGTAGTGGTAGATGTTGGCCTTGGAAATCCCGCACTCTCGCGCCAGCTGGGTCATCGACGCGCGGTCATAGCCTGAAACCGCAAACACCTTGGCAGCGGATTTCAGGATCTGGGCGCGTTTTTGGTCATGGTCTTTTGCGATCGTGCGGGCCAAGGCTCACCTCTCTTTTGTTCAGGTCGGGTTGCGGTTGTCGATCACGCGCTTGGCCTTGCCCTGGCTGCGCTCGACCGATCCGGGATCGCCGACGATGACCTCGCTGGACACGCCGATCATGTCCTTGATGCGCTTGGTCAACATCCGCGCCGCCGCAGTGCGGCTCAGCTCGTCAGCAGCATCCGGGGTTGCCTCGACATGCACCCGCATCGCATCCATACGACCCGATTTGTACAGTTCGATCTGGTAATAGGGTGCCAAGCCGCCGGTGGCCAGCAGCTGTTCCTCGACCTGGCTGGGGAAGACATTGACGCCGCGCAGGATGATCATGTCATCGCTGCGGCCGGTGATCTTTTCCATCCGCCGCATGCTGCGTGCGGTGCCGGGCAGCAGCCGGGTCAGGTCACGGGTGCGGTAGCGCACCATCGGCAGGCCTTCCTTGGTCAGCGTTGTGAAGACCAGCTCGCCCAGCTCCCCGTCCGGCAGCACCTCTCCAGTTTCGGGATCGATGATCTCGGGCAGGAAGTGATCCTCCCAGATCACCGGGCCGTCCTTGGTCTCGACGCATTCGCTGGCGACACCCGGCCCCATGATTTCGGAGAGGCCATAGATGTCGACCGCATGCATGTCGAACGCCTCCTCGACTTCGCGGCGCATCGCGTCGGTCCAGGGTTCGGCGCCAAAGATACCGACCTTCAGCGAGCTGTCTTGCGGGTCCAGTCCAGCCTTGTGGAACTGCTCGAGGATGTTCAGCATGTAGGACGGGGTTACCATGATCCCGTCGGGCCGGAAGTCGGTGATCAGCCCGACCTGTTTTTCGGTCTGCCCGCCCGACATCGGCACCACCGTCGCACCCAGACGCTCGATCCCGTAATGCGCGCCCAGACCGCCGGTGAACAGCCCGTAGCCATAGGCGTTGTGCACCATGTCGCCCTTGCGCAGACCGGCCGCCCGCAGGGAGCGCGCCACCAGGTCGGCCCAGTGCGAGATGTCATTCGCGGTGTAGCCCACCACCGTCGGCTTGCCCGTGGTGCCAGAGGAGGCATGCAGGCGGAGGATCTGCTCGCGCGGGACCGCGAACAGGCCGAACGGGTAGTTGTCCCGCAGGTCGTTCTTGTAGGTGAAGGGGAACTTGGCCAGGTCAGACAACTGCTGCAGATCGTTTGGGTGCACTCCTGCGTCATCGAAGCGCTGCTTGTACATCGGCACGTTGTCATAGGCGTGGCGCAGCGACCACTGCAGACGCTTCAGCTGAAGTGCACGAATCTCGTCGATCGAGGCAATCTCGATCGGGTCCAGTTCACCCTTCTTGGGGCTCAGATCTTCCATGGCGTCCTCCACACCTTATTCGTCGAACAACTGGCCTTTGATCGCGCGGGAAAAGCCCCGGAACTCCGCGATCTGCTGGCCGTCCTGATTGGTCACTGTCACGTCATAAATGCCGCTGCGCCCGGTCAGCGAAACCTCGCGCGCGGTGGCGATCAGCCGGTCACCCAGCCGCCCCGGCGCGGTGAAGCTGATCACGTTGTGCTGCGCCACCGTTGCCTGGTTGCGGCTGTTGCAGGCAAAGGCAAAGGCGCTGTCGGCCAGCATGAAGATCACGCCGCCGTGGCAGATGCCGTGGCCGTTGCAATGGTGTTGCGCTACCGTCAGCTCCAGCGTGGCCTCGCCCTCATCCACATGGGTGATCTCCATCCCCGCCCATTTGGAGGCATGGTCATCCGCCCACATGGCGGCGGCGGACTTCTCGGCGCGTTCTTTCGGGGTCATGGTCATCTGCCCTTGAACTCAGGGGCGCGCTTTTCCAGGAAGCTGGCCACGCCCTCGGCGTAATCGGCGCTTTCGCCGCAGGTCTTCATCGCATCCGCTTCCAGTTCCAGCTGATCGGACAACGTGTTGACCGCAGCCGCCTGGATGCACTGCTTGGTCAGACCCAGGCCCAGCGTCGGACCGTTTGCGAATTTCTCGGCCATGGCACGGGCCTCGGCCATCAGTTCGCCGTCCGGCAGCGCCTTCCAGATCAGCCCCCAGTCCTCGGCCTTCTTCGCAGGCAACGGCTCGGCCGTCAGCGCCAGCCCCTTGGCGCGGGCCTCGCCCAGCAGCCGGGGCAGATGCCAGCTGCCGCCAGTGTCGGGGATCAGGCCGACCTTGGAGAACGACTGGATGAACTTGGCACTTTCCGCCGCCAGCACCATGTCGCAGGCCAGTGCCAGATTGGCCCCTGCCCCCGCAGCCACGCCGTTGACGGCGCAGATCACCGGGAAATCCAGCGAGCGGATCAGCCGCACCAACGGCGCGTAGAAGCTGCGCACGGTCTTGCCGAGGTCCGGCGGCCCGTCCATCTTGCGCGGGTCGCGGTCGCCCAGATCCTGGCCCGCGCAAAAGCCGCGCCCGGCACCGGTCAGCAGCACCGCACGGGCTCCGCCGTCCCGCGCCGCCTCAAGTGCTGCGCGCAACGCGTTGTGCATCTCCTCATTGAAACTGTTCAGCCGGTCCGGACGGTTCAGGGTGATCTCCACCCAGGTGCCGTGATCCTCCACCAGAATCGTATCGCTCATCGCTCCCTCACCTTGTCAGCGGTGCCTTTGACAAATTCCTTGCATAAACCGACCGGACGGTCAATATATCTCAGCATCGGTTTCCAGACAGCCGACCCTGTGTCGGCCTGACGAAAAGGACAGCATCATGAGCCTTCTTGAGATTTCCAGCTTTGCGGCGGGTCAATGGGTCGCACCGGGCGCGGGTGCCCGCAACATCGCCAGCGCCATCACCGGCGAGGTGATCGCCAGCGCAGGCAATGACGCGCTCGACGTGCAAGGAATGCTCGACTACGCCCGCACCGTGGGCGGCCCCGCCTTGCGCAAGCTGACCTTCCACGACCGCGCCCGGATGCTGAAGGCGCTGGCAGGCCACCTGAACCAGCACAAGCAGGCGCTTTACGATCTGTCGTTCAACACCGGTGCGACCCAGTCCGACCACATGATCGACATCGACGGCGGCATCGGCACCATGTTCGTCTTCGCCTCCAAGGGTCGCCGCGAGATGCCGGATGCGCATGTCTATCTTGATGGCGATGTCGAGCAACTCAGCCGCAAGGGAACCTTCCTCGGCCAGCACATCTGCACCCCGCTGCGCGGCGTCGCGGTGCATATCAACGCCTTCAACTTCCCGGTCTGGGGCATGCTGGAGAAGCTGGCCCCCACCCTGCTCGCCGGTGTTCCCGCCATCGTGAAACCCGCCACCAACAGCTGCTACGTGACCGAGCTGGCGGTGAAGCTGATGCTCGACAGCGGCATCCTCCCCGAAGGCGCGCTACAGCTGGTCTCTGGCGGTCTGGGCGACATGCTGGACCATCTGACCATGCAGGACGTGGTCAGCTTCACCGGCTCCGCCGACACAGCGCTGAAGCTGCGCGCAAACCCGGTGATCCTGAAGAACTCGGTGCGGTTCGTGGCCGAACAGGACAGCCTCAACGCGTCTATCTTGGGCCCCGACGCCCAGCCTGCCACGCCGGAATTCGACCTGTTTGTGAAGGAAGTGCAGCGCGAGATGACCACCAAAGCGGGCCAGAAGTGCACCGCCATCCGCCGCATCATCGCACCGCAAGCACAGGTGGATGCGGTGATCGAAGCGCTGTCGGCGCGGCTTGCCAAGACCACCATCGGCGACCCGCGCCTGGAAACCACCCGCATGGGCGCGCTGGTCTCGGGCAGCCAGAAACGCGACGTTCTGGAGAAGGCCGCGATCATCGGCCAAGAGGCTGAGCGCGTCTTTGGCGACCCGGACAACTTCGTCGTCGACGGTGCCGACGCCGACAAAGGCGCCTTTGTTCCGCCGATGCTGTTCCACTGCGCCGACCCCGACAAGGCGCAGCGCGTGCATGACACAGAGGCCTTCGGACCCGTCTCCACCATCATGGGCTACCGCGATTTGGATCACGCGATCGAGCTTGCCAACCGCGGCCAGGGCTCGCTGGTGGCCTCGGTCATCACCCATGATCCGGCCGTCGCGCGCGAGGTCGCCATTGGGGCGGGCGCCTACCATGGGCGACTCTACTTCAACAACCGCGACTCGATGAAGGAATCGACAGGCCACGGCTCCCCGCTGCCGCACATGGTGCATGGCGGCCCGGGCCGCGCCGGCGGCGGCGAGGAGATGGGCGGCGTGCGCGGCGTCAAACACTACATGCAGCGCACCGCCATCCAGGGCTCGCCCGACATCCTGTCGGCAATCGGCGAGAAATGGGTCCCCGGCGGCACCGAGATCAAAGGCCCGGCCCACCCCTTCACCCGCAGGTTCGGCGAGCTGGCGATCGGTGAAACCCTGCACACCGCGCCGCGCACCGTCACGCTGGAGGATATCGAGACCTTCGCCCATTTCACCGGCGACACCTTCTATGCCCACATGGACGAAGAGGCCGCCAAGCGGAACCCGTTCTTCCCGGGCCGGGTCGCGCACGGCTACCTGCTGCTGTCCTTCGCCGCGGGCATGTTCGTGCAGCCGGACGAAGGCCCTGTGCTGGCCAACACCGGACTGGACAACCTGCGCTTCATGAAACCGGTCTCGGCCGGTGACAGCATCCAGGTGCGCCTGAGCGTCAAGAAAAAGACCCCGCGCAACGACGAATACGGCGAAGTGCGCTGGCATGTGACGCTGACCAATCAGGACGGCGACATTGCCGCGGAGTATGAGCTGCTGACCATGAACGCCTACTAAGGCCGCAAACCGCCCGGACTGGTCTAACCCGTCCGGGCGATCTATGTTGAAACTCATGAGCGACAGCAATGACATCTGGTTCGAAAGCGCGGTCCAGCAGCTGAACGACCCGCAGAATCAGCGGGTCTGGTCGGTGATCGTTTCGCTGTTCGGGGATCTGGCCCAGGACAAGGGCGCGCAGATCAGTGGCAGTGCCCTGACCCGGATCATCACGCCGATGGGAATCAAGCCCGAGGCCATCCGCGTCGCCCTGCACCGCCTGCGCAAGGACGGCTGGATCGAAAGCGCCCGCTCCGGCCGCGCCTCGATCCACTACCTTACCGAATACGGTCGCAACCAATCCGCCGCGGTCACCCCGCGGATCTATGAGCGCACCGTCTCGGCGCCGCAGGACTGGCACCTGCTGATCTGCGAGGACGGCGCAAACCCGGACGGCCTCGACGAGGTGCTGCTGCTGCCGAACTACGTGCCCGTGAACCGCAGCACGGCGTTGGGCCACGGGCCGATGCCCCGCAATCTGGAGGGGGTTCTGGCGGTGGAGGTCAAGTCCATTGCCGTCCCGCAGTGGCTCAAGACGCGTCTTTACCCTGAACACCTGCGGCAGGCCTGCGCCGCGCTGCACGGCGACCTATCCCTTGTGCCGCCCCCCCCGGGCACTCTCAACCCAGAACAGCTGGGTACCCTGCGCACCTTGATCGTGCACCGCTGGCGGCGTGTGGTCCTGCGGCACCCTGACCTGCCCCCATACTTTCATCCGTCCGACTGGGTCGGCGAGCATTGCCGTGCCTTGGTGTTCGAGCTGCTGGACCAGCTGCCGCGCCCGCCGCTCGCGGCCCTGGACGTCGCTGAGGGTTGATCCGCAGCCGCCCTGACGGGGCAAACGACCTGCGCCTGACGTGGTATTTTCCCGCTCCTGCCGGTGAATGCAAAAAACTCTACCGAGTTTTGGATTTTTCGGATTTTTCCGCTTGACCCGCCCCCCGCCATTCCGTAAATCGCCTCCACACAGCGAGCGGCGGAGTAGCTCAGTTGGTTAGAGCAGCGGAATCATAATCCGCGTGTCGGGGGTTCAAGTCCCTCCTCCGCTACCACCCCTCCCAACAATATCTTTGGCGAATGTCTTCCGATGGGGTGGTGACCATTCTGCGGAAGCCCTTTCGAGGTGGTGCAGTGTCGCAAGATTGATCGACCGCTGAACACCGCCCAACTCCATAAGCGGATTTTCTCATCAGAAGAAAGACCACAGAAACCTCTCGCAGCGGGCGACGGATTTCTGGAGAGCCCTTAGCAACCCTAAGTTCTTTTCCATTACACAGAAATAGACCGATCTCCCTTTAACATATCTGCAAGGAGGTCATCATCAGCCAGCTAGCGACACTGATCCTGAACCACCTTGAGTTCATCCGCTGGGATTGGGTCACGATCACTTCCGTCGGCCTCCCGATCGTAGCAGACCCCGCTCAAAGGATTTGTCAGGGGCTAACCAAGCTCGCTGGCCACAAACTTTGTGACCAGGTGAACGGTCCCGAACACGCGTGCTAAACTGCTGCCAGCCAATTCATGTTCGATGAGCGCCCCCCCCCCCCGGACTTACTGACATCGGCCTTGACGAAGGCATCGAGGTGTTTGCCACCGCAGGCGCCGATGACATAACTGAAAGAGCGCTCCGCTTCGCGATGGGATTCCTCTAGTCCTACACCCCTTTCAGGCGCTGGCAGACGCCAACAGCTTCGGACATAAGTACAGATGAAGAGGAGATCTCGGGAGCTTCTTTGCTGGACACAGCGCGCCCCTCTATTCGCATTCTCAGCATATGCCTTCCCGGCAGCTCCACATCCCTTGAGCGGGTGTGACACCAACATTTCCCCAACCGATCAGCGGCTCATTTGGCCCGAGCTTCGGCTATGCGCGCAAACCGCGTTCTCAATGAGTAGGCGATCCGAGATGAGGTGTAGCGCCCCTTCAAGTCTTTGGGGATGCGGCAGCTGAAGTAGAAAACGCCACCCTTCACAGGGATGAACGCGGGCGAAACGGTCTCTGACATGGCCTACGGCCCATTGCACGCGCCAGAATATGCAGAAAATACAATTTATGATCTGAATAAATGGTGCCCGGGGGCGGAATCGAACCACCGACACGAGGATTTTCAATCCACTGCTCTACCCCTGAGCTACCCGGGCACGGGAAGGCTGTTCGCCTTGGGTGTGGG
The DNA here is from genome assembly GCF_041224635.1 of Leisingera sp. XS_AS12. NCBI lineage: Bacteria > Pseudomonadati > Pseudomonadota > Alphaproteobacteria > Rhodobacterales > Roseobacteraceae > Leisingera > Leisingera sp. XS_AS12. Next base: position 66,450 of record NZ_JBGFGM010000079.1, on the reverse strand, counting down.
CCTTCTATGCTCTGCACGCGGCGGTGTCCAGAGGCTTTTTCAAAGAAAATCACTAATGCCGCGTTCCAGGGGATTTTTCTTGCACCTCACCGAGGCGATCAGCCTCTTGCAGAGCCTTTTCAACATCTTCGGGATCCTGGCTGGGCACCGCGTAGGACCCGTTCAGCCATTTGCCCAGGTCAATATCGGCGCAACGAAGCGAACAGAACGGGCGGTAGGCTTTCTCCGTCTTGCCGCCGCAGATCGGGCAACTCATTTCAGCACCTCCGACAATGCAATACGGCCGCGCTTGCGCTGCAGCTCGTAGTGACCAAGGTTGGTCCAGCCGACCAGGACGGTTTCCTCCGGATCGGCACGCAGGGCCGCGCGCAATGCCGTCTCAAAGCTGCGACGGTCCTTCTTGGGCATGGGAGCCAGATCCAGCACGATCTGACCGCCCAGCCCCCTTACGCGCAAGGCCCGCGGCAACGCCTTGGCAGCGGACATGTTCGCCTTTAACCCCGCCGCCATCGAGGTGTCCGACCCCGTGTTCACATCTACCGCCACCAATGCGCGGGTCGGCTCGATGAACAGGAACGCGCCGCCCGGCAATGGCTCGCGGATGCTGCGCGCGGTCTCCAGCGCGTCCAGAACGCCCAACCTCTCGAACCCTCCGGGCGAGCGCTCGACGTCGGCGGGCTCCACCCAGTCGCGCCAGGCAAGAAGATGCGGGCCATCCCCTTCGGTCAGGACCTCGGTCTCGGCGCCGGTATCCTCCATCACTTGCGTGGCCATCGAGAGCATAGCGGCAATGTCTTCCGCGATCTCCTCGCTGGGCGCACCGGCGCAGGCGGACCGCAGGATCAGCCCGTAGGCGGATTCGGCCATTTCCTCATGGGCGACTTCCAGCAGGCGGTCGCGCTCGTCCTCGTCGCGGATGCTGCGCGAGATGTTCAGTCCCGGCGCCTCCGGCGTCACGATGGCATAGCGGCTCTTGAACAGCAGCTTCTGCGTGACCGGGATGGCCTTGCCCGGCTCGGCGTAGCCGGTGACCTGCACCAGGATCATCTGACCCGGCGACAGGCCCTTGACCTGGCGCAGAAAGGCCGGGCCGTCCGGGGTGGTCAGGAACATGCCACCCTGCCCCTTGACCGGCCGGTCGGCGCGGGCGCGGTAGATGGTTCCGGGCGCGGGCGCGTCGCTTTCGACCAGGAAGTCTTCCAGCTTGCCATCCACCATCAACGCCGCGGCTTCGCGGTCCTGGATGTGGTCGAGGATAATGGTACGGCCCTTCATGCGGCAGTCTCCTGATACAGCGGCAGCCCAGCGGCGCGCAAAAGATTGGCGGTTTCTGACAGCGGCAAGCCCACGATGCCGGTGAACGATCCGCTGATCCATGGGATGAAGGCCCCCGCGGGCCCCTGAATGGCATAGCCACCCGCTTTGCCTTCCCAGTCCCCAGTGGCAAGATAGGCACTCAGTTCGTCGTCTGACAGGCGCTTCATCTTGACCTGGCTGACCACGTCCTTGGCCCAGACCCGGTCCCCCCGGCGAACGGCTACGGCCGTGATGACCCGGTGGCGTCGGCCGGACAAGGCCAGCAGAAACTCGGCGGCCTCCCCCGCATCGCGCGGCTTGCCCAGGATGCGGCGCCCAAGGGCCACAGTCGTATCGGCACAGAGCACGACATCATCCGCACCGGCCGCGACTGCGCGGGACTTTTCCCGGGTCACGCGGGCACAATAGGCCCGCGGCAATTCCCCATCCAGCGGGGTTTCATCGATGTCAGGCGGTGAGACCGCATCGGGATGAACCCCCAGCTGTGCCAGAAGTTGCAGCCGCCGCGGACTGCCCGATCCCAGGATAAATGCCATTCCGTAGCCCCTTTGCCGATTTACGCCTGTCTTAAGGTGAATGCCGTCCGCTTTAAAGAGTGGCTCGCTCTTTCGCCCCTCCAGGCCCAACTGACGACAGCCGAGACGGGAGATCGCAGCGAAACAACCACCGAAAATAACAAAAGCCCGGCAGGAGGCCGGGCTTTGCATCTTTTGGCAGATCGAACGCTTACTTGAAGCGATAGTTGATCCGACCCTTGGTCAGGTCATAGGGGGTCATTTCCACCTGGACCCGGTCGCCAGCCAGAACACGGATGCGGTTCTTGCGCATCTTGCCTGCCGTATGTGCGATGATTTCATGGCCGTTTTCCAGCTCGACCCGAAACGTCGCATTAGGCAGGAGTTCCTTCACGACACCGGGAAATTCGAGCGTATCTTCCTTGGCCATGTTGTCTCCATCGTTGCGTTACCCCGCAGAACGCGGGATGTGCGCTTAAATGAGCGCATTTTCCCCGCATTTCAAGGCCTCAATCAGCATAACAGCGCTTTTGTGACCGATTTGATGCGTGGCAACTGCTCGTCCCAATGCAAGCGGTTGAGAACCCCGCCATCGGCCCGAACCTGGGCGATGGCGGCCAGATCGGCCTCGCCATAGGTCCAGCCGGGCTGGTCCATGGCGCCCTCGGCGATTACACCGGTGCCGGGGAAGCCATTGTCGGGCGGGCCGAAAATGCCACCCATGCCGGTGTTCACATCCACCGCTTCAGACCAGGTGTTGGTTCCCACGACAGAGGCCATCGCGGTGACGCACTGGCACTCCAGCGCCCGTGACATCGCCCCCAATCGCACACGCCAGTAGCCCGCAAGTGCCTCGGTGCAGGAGGGCACGAGAATCACATCCACTTCGGCCAAAGCCCGTCCCAGCAGAGGGAATTCGCTATCATAACAGATCAGCACGCCGATCTTGCCCAGCGCGGTTTCAAAGACCTTCAATGGACCGCCACCAGCGACTCCCCAGTCCTCCCGCTCGAATCGGGTCATGATTTGCTTGTCCTGGTGGTCACGCCCGCCCGTCGGGGTATAGAATTCCGCCCGGTTCACCACCTTTCCGGCATCGTCCAGCACCGGCGCCGATGCGCCCAGAATATGCACGCCGTGTTCCGCCGCGAGCTTGAGGTGCAGCGCCGCGGCGTCCTCCATCCGTTCCGAAACCGCGCGGATCGAGCCCTGCAGGTCGGCGGCCGTCTCGGCCCCTGCGAGCGTCGACAGCTCCATCGCGCCGTATTCGGGAAACAGCAACAGCTCCGCGCCGTTGCCAGCGGCCTCGGCCACCCATGAGGCCAGCTTGTCCTCGTATTGCGCCCAGCTGTCGAGCCAGTCGAGCGGATAGGCAGAAGTGGCGATTTTCATCCAAGTGTCTCCTGTTGCCGTCATGAGCCGCAGCATGGCGCTGCGATCGAAACCAGCGCAAGCCAACCGGCTGGTACTATAGGTCCCGAATCCAGAACTGCAGCGATTTTGAGCTCTCGGCGGGCTGGTCAACGTCCTTCCAGGAGAAACGTGCGGCGACATTTTCCAGCGGAGCATAGCCGCGCTTGCGCCAGAACGCATCCAGCGGCCTGTAATCTGCGGGGCGCAAGGGATGATCTGCCGGACGCTGCACGGCGCAGAAGGCCGATTTCAAATAGCCCAGCTTGCGCGCATGTGTCTCGCGAAGGTCGAAGAATGCGTGCCCCACGCCACGGCCGCGATAGACCGGCAGCAGCACCGATTCGGCGCAGTAGAACACCGTCGCTAGATCAATGCCGCTCCCGCTGAAGGCGGCTGCAAAATCATCAGCATGGTCGCTGAGCGGCGTCCCGGTTGCCACCCCAACCAGGGTGTCTCCGTCAAAGGCCCCCACGATGACAGCCTTGTCGCTGTCCCGATAGCTTTGCAGATAGCTGCGCTCATATTCCAGATTGCCATCGTAGAGGTATGGCCAGTCTCGGAACACCGTGATGCGCAAGCGGGCGACATCCTCCAGCGCGGCATCCAATGCCGCGCCGGTCAACGCCTCGATCCGCAGGCTCATCAGGCCTCAGCCCCCTTGCCGGAGACCTGCGCAATCCAGTCAGCAAGGTTGTAATAGGTGGTGACGCGAGAGATCTTGCTGTCCTTCAGCTCGAAAAACGACCCGCCGGGCAGGCGGTAGGTCTGGCCCTCGGCCTCCGGAAGGCCTTCGTCGGTCACCAGGTAGGTGCCGTTGACGATGAACTCCGCCGCCGCGCGGGTGCCGCAGGGGCTGGAAAAGATCACCATATCGGTCAGCTCTTCCTTGTAGCAGCGGCTCATATGGGCGCAGAATTCAGCGAATTTTTCCTTACCCAGACGGATCTTACCCTCGTTGACGTGATGGGCAATACCGTCGTCCAGGCAATCCAGCATGGCTGCGGTATCGCCGGAATTGAAGGCGTCGAAATAGCGCGCGATGGTCTCTGTCATAGTCTCTCCGTCGGTTCGCCCCAGCGACTTTTCAAGTGCTGGATGATCTGGTCCCGTGTTTGCCGATAACTGTCTAGCTTGGCTTCGCGCGTCTCGCCCAGTCCGGTTGGGTCCATAATTGGCCAATATTCGACATCGAGGTGAAAAAAACGGGTCAGTTCCAGCGCCCGCCGCTGGCTGGCCGGCGACAGCGCAACCACCAGGTCGAAGGAGGAGAGGTCGTCGCCCCAGCGCTCCATCTCATCGAAAGACCGCGAGCGGTGGCGCGAAAGTTCGACGTTCATCTCCTGGCAGACGGCGATACAGAAACCATCAATTTCCATGTCGTTCTTCACGCCAGCCGACTGTACGTAGGTGCCGGTGCCGTAAAATTTCTTCATGATGCCCTCCGCCATCGGAGAGCGGACCGAGTTGTGGTCGCAACAGAACAGGATGGACTGTGGCAGCTCCTCCACGCATCAGCCTCCGAAATGCAGAACGCATATCAGGGTGAACAGGCGGCGCGCCGTGTCGGTATCCACCTCGGCTTTGCCCGCCAAGCGTTCCTGCAACACGCGGCTGCCCTCGTTGTGGATGCCACGACGCGCCATGTCGATCGTCTCGATCTGGCTGGGCGGCAGGGTCTTCACCGCGGTGAAATAGCTTTCGCAGATCTGGTAGTAATCCTTGACCACCTGCCGGAACGGCGACAGCGAAAGATGGAATTCGGCAGCCTTCTCGCCCGCCTCGGTGTTGACGTCAAAGACCAGCCGCTTGTCGCGGATGGCCAGGCCCAGATGGTAGGGGCCATCGGGCATGCCACGTTCCTCTCGACCGGGCAGCGCAAAGCTGTTCTGCTCGATCAGATCATAGATCGCCACCTTGCGCTCCTGATCGATCTCGGGGGTCGGGGGCGGCAGGTTGCGGTCATCGAGTTCGATGTGACTGATACGGCTCATGGCTTTGATCTCTATATGCGCGACGGCGTCCCAACCTGACTAGCGTACGACCGCCTGCGGAGCAATGCGGCAGTGCTTGACAGCCCAACCAACTGCGCACAGCCTGAAACAAAGGAGAGGCTTGCATGACTGGACTGGATCCACTGCCGCTGAAAGGTCAGCGGGCGCTTGTCACCGGCTCTACCGACGGGCTGGGGCTGGCAGCGGCGCGGCTGCTTGCCCAAGCCGGAGCCGAGGTCTGGATCAATGGGCGTAGCGCCACACGCGTCGCCAAGGCCATGGAGAATTTCCCGGGCACCGCCCATCCCCTGGTGCTGGACATCGCCGACGAAGCCGCCGCCTGCGCCGCCTTTTCCGAGCTTGAGACCAAGGGCGGCATCGACATTCTGGTCAACAACGTCGGCCAGCGTGACCGCCGCAGCCTGCCGGAATTCACCCGCGAAGACCTGCAATCCCTATGGGACGTGGACCTGCTGTCCCCCTTCCGTCTGTGCCAGCTGGCGGCTGCCCAGATGGCACCGCGCGGATACGGACGCATCATCAATATCTCGTCCATTGCCGGTCTGATCGCGCAGGCAGGCGATGCGGCCTATACCACCGCCAAGGCCGGGATAAACGGCATGACACGCGCCTTGGCGGCAGAGCTGGGGCCAAGCGGCATAACGGTCAATGCGGTGGCGCCCGGTTTCTTCAAAACCGCGCCTAACATGGCCGCTGCCGCTGATCCTGAGGTTTCAAACAGACTGAAGACGGTAACGTCGCTCGGTCGCTGGGGTGAGCCGGAAGAGCTGGCACCGGCGATCCTGTTCCTGGCGTCCCCCGCCGCCTCCTATGTGACAGGCCAGGTGCTGGCGGTGGACGGTGGCTACACCGCCCACTACTGAGGGTCACGAGTGTAGGCGCAGGCTGCCGCGGCGATCCGCTTCAGCCTTTCTGCGTATTGAGCGCATCCAGACGCGCGGTAACCGACAACCCATGGGCCTCCAGGCTTTCACTGGCGGCGAGCGCTGCGGCGGCCGGGCCGATGGCACGCAGCGCATCTGGGGTCATCTGGCTCAACGTTGTGCGCTTCAGGAAATCCATTACCGAAAGGCCCGAGGAGAAACGCGCAGAACGCGCCGTCGGCAGCACGTGATTCGGCCCACCGACATAGTCGCCAATCGCTTCCGGCGTATACTGCCCCAGGAAGATTGCCCCCGCATGCACGGTCTTCTTGCTCAAACCCTGCGGGTCGGCGACGCAGAGTTCCAGATGCTCCGGCGCGATGCGGTTGGACAGATCCGCCGCCTCGTCCAGATCGCGCACGACAATCACCGCGCCGAAGTCACGCCAGGATGCGCCTGCGATCTCGCGTCGTTCCAGGGTTTCCAGACGCTTGTCCACAGCATCCGCCACCGCACGACCGAACCCCGCATCATCAGTGATCAGGATCGACTGCGCGCTTTCGTCGTGTTCGGCCTGGCTCATCAGGTCGAGCGCGATCCAGTCGGGGTTGTTGTCCTTGTCCGCGATCACGAGGATCTCCGAGGGGCCGGCAATCATGTCGATGCCAACCTTGCCAAATACCCGCCGCTTGGCAGCGGCGACAAAGGCGTTGCCGGGGCCGGTGATCTTGTCCACGGGCGCAATGGTTTCGGTGCCATAGGCCAGCGCCGCCACCGCCTGTGCGCCGCCGACGCGGTAGATTTCATCCACCCCGGAGAGGCGGGCCGCCAGCAGTACAAGCGGATTAATCAAACCGTCGGGCGTCGGCACGGTGATCGCCAGCCGCGACACCCCGGCCACCTTGGCCGGAATTGCGTTCATCAGAACCGATGAAGGATAAGACGCCAGGCCACCCGGCACATAGAGCCCGGCCGCCGCAACCGCCGACCAGCGCCAGCCCAATGTCGCGCCCGCCTCATCGGTCCATTGCGCGTCTTCCGGCATCTGCCGCGCATGGTAGGCGCGAATGCGCTCGGCGGCCAATTCCAGTGCGGCGCGATCCTCGGCCGACACCGACGCAACGGCCGCGTCCACCTCGGCCTCGGATATGCGCAGCTGATCGGCCTTGAGCTGCATGCGATCGAACTTCGCCGTCAGCTCCAGAAGCGCGGCATCACCCCGCGTACGGACATCCTTGATGATTTCGGCAACAACGGCGTCCACATCCGGGCTGTCCTCGCGCTTGGCCCCCAGAAGCGCGGCAAAGGCCTGTTCGAAATCGGAATCAGCGGTGTTCAGAAACTGCGGCATCGGGATCTCCTTTGTGCCCCGCATAGCGGCATCACCCGGCGGCCTCAAGAAATATGCCACCCGGCAGGTTGCTTTGCCGCGACATCAGGGGCGGGGTTAAGCGACCGGATCAGGTGCCGTGATCAGGTGCCTGACCGGACGGGGCCCGGTAGGGGCGCGTTACATCTCGCAAAGTAACCTCAAGCGCCTCGACAGACAGGCGGATGGCACCGTCTCCGGCCAGCGTCAGCAGCACGTGACCTGCACCATCCTCTGCGGGCTCAAAGGAAATCGACAGGAGCGACAGCACCAGTTCGCGGTCACTGCGGTCCACCCCCTGCGAGGCAACCGCCAGAACATTGTCCACCACAATCAGCGACTGAACCCGCTCATAATCGCGCCCCCGGCGCTCCGCCGCCTCGCGATCTTCCCAGCGGAACCTGTTCACCAGCAATACGAACTGCCGCTTTGCCTTGCGCCACCGCATCTCGGTGATGGGAAAAACCGCATCCTGAGCCAGTGACGACAGGATCTTCAGATCCTCGGCGTCCCATGCGCCGAGGTTCAAGGGAACTTCGCGACCATCTTCAAAGCTTGCGTCCTGCATCACTGATCCCGGACCCGTTCGATGCGCGCGCCGACACCGGAGAGTTTGCGCACCACATGTTCGTATCCCCGATCAAGGTGATAGACCCGGCTGACGACCGTTTCGCCCTCGGCCGCAAGACCGGCGAGAATCAGCGAAACAGAGGCGCGCAGGTCAGTCGCCATGACCGGCGCCCCCTTCAACCGCTCCACCCCGGTGACAGTGGCATGGCCTCCGTGCACATCAATACGTGCCCCCATCCGGGTCAGCTCCGGCGCATGCATGAAACGGTTCTCGAAGATTTTCTCCTCCAGTACCGACGTGCCTTCGGCGGTACACATCAGGGCCATCATCTGCGCCTGCAGGTCAGTGGGGAAACCGGGGAAGGGTTCCGTCACCACGTCCACTGCCTTGACCCGGCCATTGCGGCGGCTCACCTTCAGCCCCTTGTCGGTTTCGGTGACCTGAATGCCCGCCGCGTCGAGTTTTTCGCAGAACGCACCGACGAGATCGATGCGCCCGCCAAGCAGCTCCACCTCGCCACCGCAGATTGCCGGAGCCAGCATATAGGTGCCGAGTTCGATCCGGTCCGTCACCACCTGATGAGTCGCGCCGTGCAACCGGTCCACGCCCTGGATGGTGATGTCCGGGCTGCCGTCGCCCTCGATCTGGGCGCCCATCTTGCGCAGGCAGTCGGCCAGATCGACGATCTCGGGTTCACGCGCGGCATTCTTGATGACGGTTGTGCCCTTGGCCAAAGTCGCGGCCATCATGATGTTCTCGGTCGCCCCGACCGAAGCGAAGCTCAGCTTGATCACTGCGCCCTTCAGACCTTTGGGCGCCTTGGCATGCAGATAGCCATCCTTCAGTTCGATCTCGGCGCCCAGCGCCTCCAGACCATGAATATGCAGGTCCATTGGCCGGGCCCCGATGGCGCAGCCGCCCGGCAGCGAAACCACGGCCTGTCCCAGCCGCGCGAGCATCGGTCCCAGAACCAGGTTCGACGCCCGCATTTTGCGCACAATGTCATAATCCGCGACATGGCTAGTCAGGTCGTGGCTGGACATCGCCAGCACCTGACCGTCCTGCAGACTGGACACTTCGGCGCCCAAGGACTGCAGCAGCAGCGTCATCGTCTTGATGTCGCTCAGCCGCGGCGCGTTGGTCAACGTCAGCGGCTCCTCGCTCAGCAAGGTTGCAGGCATCAGCGTGAGACAGGCATTCTTGGCGCCCGCGATCGGAATTTGTCCGTTCAGCGGTCCACCGCCTGTTACCAGAATCGAATCCATCAGCCCTGTTCTCCGTCTTTGCCTGTTTTGGGGTCCTGCTGCACCGCCCGCGCTTTGGCCTGTGCCTTCCGGCGTGCCATATTTGCCTTCAGCGCGGCCTTCAGCCGGTCTTCGCGAGAGGCTGCGGAGCCAGCGTTTTTGGGTGTTTTCTTCTCTGCCATAAGACTTCTGTAACTTAGTGCGAAAAAACCGTCCAGAATGCTCTTGCACCCCTCCGCGTTTATGCCTAAAAGCCCCCTCACCGGCGCTGCTGTAGCTCAGAGGTAGAGCACTCCCTTGGTAAGGGAGAGGTCGAGAGTTCAATTCTCTCCAGCAGCACCAGGTTCCCCACAAAATGATGATGACCCGCCCAGCCTGTTGAAGGGCAAGGCTTTTTAGCTGTCTGCCGCAGCGACAGGATCACGCTAAAACAGGGTTTTGAACGGGTTGGATTGCGTTTTTTGCCAGTCGAAGCGCAGTTTTCCGCACTTGTATGCACGAAGTGACGCCGACGAGAGGCCCGCGCATGGCGCGCTTGCCTCACCCCAGGCTACCCGCCCCAGGCCAAGCTGTCCGATCTGCACTGGGAAATCACCGCAACCTGCGAATCGCAGTCTGCCTGTCACATCCGGAAAATTTGATTCGGGACCGAATCAGGGAATCCTCATTACCAGCAACAACGCTTTGTGAGCGAAGCGCGGGGGCACGGGTTTACCCCCCTGCCCCCCGGCGCTTGCCCTCACGACCATTTGTTATCTTCAATGCCCAGATAGCTGCGCAACGCGGCCTCACTGCCTTGCGACCAGATCATGGTCAGCCAGCGCGTGAACTCTGACACGAACAGGTCATTTTCAATCAGGTTGCCGTAGATGTGTTGTTGCTCCAGCCACGCCATGGGGCGGGACCTCGCATCTGACGCCGCGGCGGTCAGATTGTCCCAATCAGGATCATTCGGAGCGATCTCGCTGCCGTCCTCCCGCGTACCCGCACACATGCGTGCCCACAGGGCCTCTACCAGGCTGAGCCCCGCAACTGGGCCACCAGCCGCCAACGCATCCCGTAGCGCCGGGTGCACGAAGCCCGGGTGCCGGGCCGAACCGTCGAAGGCAACCCGCCTGACAGTGTCGCGAATCGCGGGGTTCGAGAATCGCTGCTCGATCAGGCCGACGTAGGCCTGCGGCGTGATTTCGGGAACCGCGGCAACACCTGGAACGATTTCTTCGTGCTGAACCTTGCGGAACAGGGCTGAAATCAGCGGATGCGCCATGCAATCGGCAATGGTCTGCACCGACAGCAGCTCCCCGGCATTCGCAAGCACTTGGTGGCCCGCATTCAGGATGCGAATCTTCATCGCTTCGTAGTCATGAACCGCAGGCGTGAACACCGCACCAGCCTTGTCCCAATCGGGCCGCCCAGCACAGAAATCATCCTCAATGACCCATTGCCGGTAGTTTTCATGGGTCACCGGCGCTATGTCCGCAATGCCCAACTCCTGTACCAGGGCGATTTCCGCCGCGCCGGTGGCGGGGACGATGCAATCGACCATGGAGTTCGGAAAGCTGCACCTCTGATCAATCCATTCCGCCAACTCCGGGTCGGACAGCCGGGCCAGAGAAACAACGGCCTGACGGGCGACTATTCCGTTTCCGCGCAGGTTGTCGCAACTCTGCACCGTGAACGGACCAGCGCCACTGTCACGTCGAACCGCCAAGGCTGCAACGATGGCTCCGAAAACCGTCCGGGGGCGGTGCGGGTTGTTCGCATCATGTTGAATATCCGGGTGGCCGATGTCCAAACCGCCGCCATCCGGATCGAGAAAATAGCCGCCCTCGGTGACGGTCAGGGACACGATGCGGATCGCCGGTTCACACATGGCACTGATCAACGCGCCATTTCCCTCCTCGATCGGCAAGTAACCCACCATCGGGCCGATCACCTCCGCCGCGACGCTCCCGGGCGACAGCTCGATCAGAGTGGTGAGACAGTCCTGCGCCAGCAACTTTTGCCGCATGTCCGCATCATAGGGCCGCACGCCAGCGCCGAGAATCGCCCAATCCTGCGCCAGCCCCTGCTGCATCAACCGATGCAGGTACCAGGCCTGATGCGCGCGATGAAAGTTGCCAAGCCCGACATGGATGATCCCCGGTGTGAGGGCGGCACGGTCATATGCCGGCCCCGAGATGCCCTCAGGCAGAGTCTGCAAGGCTGCCTGACCAAGCCTGACCGGGGAGCGTTTCGCCATATGCCGTTCCATCAGCTTCTCCATTTTTCACCTGTCCTTTTGCGGCGGAAGCGCGACGTCATGCCAACCGCAATCCATCCGCACCGAAGCGGTGGATCACGTCGGCCCGCGGGGTCATGAAAATGCGGTCGCCGTGGCGAAAGCCCACCTCGCCGTCGGCACGCACCGTGATGGTGTCCGCCAGCCCCGTTTGATGGACGTGAAAGAAGGTGTCCGATCCCAGATGCTCCGAGACACTGACAATTCCCGACCAAGTCCCCGACTCGCCCGAGACCTCGATATGCTCCGGGCGCACCCCGATCGTGTGGGCGCCATGTTTGGCCGCCTCCTCGCCTTCGATAAAGTTCATCTTGGGCGAGCCGATGAAGCCGGCCACGAACTTGTTGCGCGGGCTGTGGTACAGCTCCAGCGGCGAGCCGACCTGTTCGATCACGCCGCCTTGCAGCACCACGATCTTGTCGGCCATGGTCATCGCCTCGACCTGATCGTGGGTGACATAGATCATCGTGGTCTCCAGCCGCTCATGCAGCTCGGAGATCTCCAACCGCATCCCCACCCGCAGCGCCGCGTCGAGGTTCGACAGCGGCTCGTCAAACAGGAAGGCCGAGGGTTCGCGCACGATGGCCCGGCCGATCGCCACCCGCTGGCGCTGGCCGCCGGACAGCTGGCCCGGGCGACGGTCGAGGTAGTCGGTAAGGTTCAGGGCGCGGGCCGCGGCCTCGATGCGGCGCTCCTGCTCCTCCGCCGGGATGCCCGCCATCTTCATCGGAAAGGCGATGTTCTTGCGCACCGACATATGCGGATACAGCGCGTAGGACTGGAACACCATGGCCAGGCCGCGCTTGGCCGGCGGCACATGGGTGGCGTCCTGTTTGTCGATGCGGATCTGGCCGGATGTGACATCCTCCAGCCCGGCGATCAGCCGCAGAAGCGTGGACTTGCCGCAGCCCGAGGGGCCGACGAAGACGGTAAACTCGCCATCTTCGATGGTCAGGTCCAGGGGCGGGATGACCTGCACGTCGCCAAAGCTTTTGGAGACTTTGTCCAGAGTGATGCGTCCCATATGCGTGTCTCCTTATTTCACAGCGCCGAAGGTGAGGCCGCTGACAAGTTGTTTCTGGCTGAACCAGCCGAGGATCAGGATCGGGGCGATGGCCATGGTCGAGGCCGCGCTGAGCTTGGCGTAGAACAGGCCCTCGGGGCTGGAATAGCTGGCGATGAAGGCCGTCAGCGGGGCCGCCTTGGCCGCGGTCAGGTTGAGCGTCCAGAAGGCTTCGTTCCAGGCCAGGATCACGTTCAGCAGCAGGGTTGATGCGATGCCGGGAATGGCCATGGGGGTGAGGATAAACAACACCTCTTCGCGCAGGCCGGCCCCGTCCATCCGGGCGGCCTCCAGGATCTCGCCGGGGATTTCCTTGAAGTAGGTGTAAAGCATCCAGACGATGATCGGCAGGTTGATGAGCATCAGCACGATCACTAGTCCCAGCTTGGTGTCCAGCAGCCCCATTTTGATGAAGATCAGATAGATCGGGTACAGCACGCCGACCGCTGGCAACATCTTGGTGGACAGCATCCACAACAGGATGTCCTTGGTCCGCTTCGAGGGCACGAAGGCCATCGACCAGGCGGCAGGCACCGCGATCAGGATACCCAGGAGGGTGGAGCCGCCGGCGATGATGATCGAGTTCCACAGGAACCGGCCGTAGTCGGAACGCTCCTGCACCACCGAGTAATTCTCCAGCGTCCAGTCGAAGAACAGGAATACCGGCGGATCGGAGATGGCCTGGGCTTCGGTTTTGAAGCTGGTCAGGATCGTCCACAGGATCGGAAAGAAGATCAGCAGGCCCACGCCCCAGGCCAGGGCGGTGTTCAGGGCTTTGCGTTGCGGTGTGATTGCACGTGCCATGCGGGCCTCCTTAAGCGTCCAGGTTCTTGCCGACGATGCGCATCAGGAAGATGGCAACGATGTTGGCGAGGATGATGGCGTAGACACCGCCAGCGGATCCCAGCCCGATGTTCTGGCTCTCCAGCACCCGCTGGAAGATCAGGTAGGTCAGGGTCTTGGTGCCAAAGGCGCCCTGGGTGGTGACAAAGATCTCGGCGAAGATCGACAGCAGGAAGATGGTCTGGATCAGCACCACCACGGTGATCGCGCGCGACAGATGCGGCAGGGTGATATAGGCAAAGCGGCTGAGCGGCGGCGCGCCGTCCATCTCTGCGGCTTCCAGCTGCTCGCGGTCCAGCGACTGGATCGCGGTCAGCAGGATCAGCGTCGCAAAGGGCAGCCACTGCCAGCTGACGATCAGGATGATCGACTGGGTCGAGGCCTCGGTCAGCCAGACCAGCGGCTCGGCCCCGAAGGCGCGCCAGACGTGCGCCAGCAGGCCGTTCACCGGATCCATGAACATGTTCTTCCAGACCAGCGCCGAAACGGTGGGCATCACGAAGAAGGGCGCGATCACCAGGATGCGGACCACGCCGCGACCCCACATCGGCTGATTGAGCAGGATCGCCAGCAGCACGCCCAGCACCACGGTGATCGCCAGAACGCCGCCGACAATCACCAGCGTCGCCTGCACGCTGGGCCAGAAGGCGCTGGATGAAACGAACCGGACGTAGTTGTCAAAGCCGACCCAGCCCAGGTCACCGCCGCGCAGCGGCAGGAACTTCTTGAACGAAAAGTAGAGCGTCATCGTCAGCGGCACCAGCATCCAGCCCAGCAGCAGGATGACGGCGGGGGCCATCATCAGCCGAGCCGCGGTGCGCGCGTGCCTTGTGCCAGCCTGGTGATCCGCGGCGGCGGGCTGGGTGGCGGCCTTGGGCACCGTCGCACCGAGCGCCATTTCCTGCGCGGGTTGTTGGGGTTGCGTGGACATTGGATGTACCTCCTCCGTTGACGGCAACGGGCCGCCTTGGACGATTATGCGCTCTGGGGGATTGTTTGGGCCAGAGGGCGGCGCGGTGGCCGCCCTCCGGGATTGATCCGCGGGATCAGTAGCCTGCGGCTTCCATCTCGTCGGTGGTCAGTGCCTGCGCCTTGGCGAGGGCTTCGTCGACGCTCTGCTGACCGGCCAATGCGGCTGCAAATTCCTGGCCAACCTGGCCAGCGATGCCGGCAAACTCCGGGATCGCGGCAAATTGCACACCGACATAGGGCACCGGATCGACAGTGGGGTTGGTCGGATCAGCCGACAGGATGCTTTCCAGAGTCATCTTGGCGAAAGGGATGTCCTTGTAGTTCGGGTTCTCGTACAGCGAGCTGCGTGCACCCGGCGGAACATTCGCCCAGCCTTCGTTCTCGGCCACCAGTTCGATGTACTCCTTGGAGGTTGCCCACTGGATGAACTCCTTGGCGGCGTCCTCTTTCTGGGTGCCCGCCGGGATGGCCAGCGCCCAGGCCCACAGCCAGTTGCCGCGCTTGCCCTTGCCGGTGTCCGGCGCCAGCGCAAAGCCAACCTTGTCGGCCACGGTGGAATCCTCAGGGTTGGTCACGAAGGAGGCCGCCACGGTAGCGTCGATCCACATGCCGCATTTGCCTTGCTGGAACAGCGACAGGTTCTCGTTGAAGCCGTTGTTCGACGCGCCCGGAGGGCCCGCGTCATTCATCAGGTTCACGTAGAATTCCAGGGTTTCCTTCCACTCCGGCTGATCGAACTGGGGCTGCCAGTTTTCGTCGAACCAGCGGGCGCCAAAGGCGTTGGCGGTGGCGGTCAGGAAGGCCATGTTCTCGCCCCAGCCGGCCTTGCCGCGCAGACAAATGCCATAGATGCCGGCATCCTTGTCGGTCATCGCGCGGGCGGCTTCGGCGACGAAGTCCCAGGTCGGTGCCTCGGGCATCTCAAGGCCCGCCTGCTCCATCAGATCGGTGCGGTACATGATCATCGAACTTTCGCCGTAGAACGGCGCGGCATAAAGCGTACCATCCACACTAAGACCGCCACGCATCGCGGGCAGGATGTCGTCGGCGTCATATTCGGCCGGCAGATCGTCCAGCGGCACCAGCCAGCCGTTCTTGCCCCAGATCGGGGTCTCGTACATGCCGATCGTCATGACATCGAACTGACCGCCCTTGGTCGTGATGTCGGTGGTCACGCGCTGACGCAGCACGTTCTCTTCCAGCGTCACCCACTCGACCTCATGGCCGGTTTTTTCGGTGAAGTCATCGGTCAGACCCTGCATGCGGATCATGTCGCCGTTGTTCACGGTGGCGATGGTGATGGTTTCGGCGGATGCTCCCCCCGCCGCGAGCAACGAAACCGCCGTTGCAGCGCTCAAAGCATGTCTAGCAAACATCTTCTACCTCCCTGTTGAGATGTTGCCTACCAAGCTAGCGCCGAACCCTACCTAGCGTCAAATTAATTCTTTACGCGCGTAAAGTTTATACGCCCAGCACATCAAAACAGCACCTTACGCCGACCCCCGCATGACGAGCCGGCCATCAAAAAGCGTCTCCTGTCGCGAATCAGCAGGGCTGTCGGCATCGATGACGGCCATCAGGGTTTCGGCACTTTTCTGCGCGATGGCTTCGTAGTCCTGCGAGACGGTGGTCAATGTCGGGCAGGTATAGCGGGAGAACGGATGGTCATCGTGACCGGCAACCCGCATGGCGCAGTCATCCCCCAGACCAACGCGAATCCCAGCCTCATACGCCGCCGACAAAAAGCCGATGGCCAGACGGTCGTTGCTACAAAGGATCGTATTGGTCGTCAGCTTGCGGTCGCGCACGACACGGGAGCCCTCGCGAAATCCGATTTGCTCGAATTCCCAACCGGACCCGGATGCCTGAATGAGCTGAGGCGTGTGGTTCAACCGCTCCATCGCCTTGATATAGGCCTGACGGCGCTTGTGAGCGTTCGGGTTTGCCGGGGTCTTCATTTCAAAGAAGGCAGGCGGTTCCCCTGTGCGGCAGAGGTAATCGACAATCAGACCAATGCTCTGCTCGTTGTTTGATCCGACGAAGGCCTCACCGACAGTGCCAACGCTTGCGTCAAACAGCACCGTCGGCACGTCCTGGCAGAAGGCAGCGATCCTGTCGTGATCCGAGGTCCGTCCGAGTGGCGCCAGCAATACCCCGGCCGGTTTCAGCAGACGCAGGTTTTCCAGATTCTCGATCTCCTGCTCGGGATTGCCATGAGAGCCAAGCAAGACCGGCCGATAGCCCATGCCCAGGATATGTGCCTCGATGTTGCGGGCGATCTCGGCAAAGAACGGGTCGGCCAGATACGGCACGACAATGCCGATGTTCTTTGTCAGTCGGCGGTTCTGATTGATTGCGTACAGATTGGGGCGATAGTCATAACGATCCAGCGCCGCTTCGATGCGCTGCCTCGTCGAAGCTCTGACGCTTGACGGGTCGTTGAAGAATTTCGAGAGCGTTGGCCGCGAGATGCCGCTAAGCGCCGCAAACTCTTCCATGTTTTTTATCTTCTTGGCTGCCATGCACGCGCTCGCTTCATTACTGCGGAAATGGGCAAGGCCGATTGCGGCCTTGCCTGGGATCATCGAGCAATGATAATTTACGCGCGGAAATTTTCACAGCCCGTTTCGGGAAAAGCTGCGCGGCACCCGGCTACCAGGTTCAAAAGAAGCCCAATTTATTCGGATTGTAGCTCACCAGCATGTTCTTGGTCTGCTGATAGTGATCCAGCATCATCTTGTGCGTTTCCCGCCCGATACCGGATTGCTTGTACCCACCAAAGGCGGCATGGGCCGGATAGGCGTGATAGTTGTTCACCCAGACCCGCCCCGCTTCTATGTTTCGCCCAAAGCGATAGGCCCGCGTGCCATCGCGCGTCCACACGCCGGCGCCGAGGCCGTACATGGTGTCATTGGCTATTTCCAGCGCTTCCGCTTCGTCCTTGAAGGTCGTCACCGAGACAACCGGCCCGAAGATCTCTTCCTGAAAGACGCGCATCTTGTTGTGGCCTTTCAGAATGGTCGGCTGCACGTAGAAGCCGTTGGACAAATCACCGTTGAGCCGTGCTGCTCCACCGCCGGTCACCACCTCGGCCCCTTCCTCGACCCCGATCGTCAGATAGGACAGGATCTTGTCCTGCTGTTCCTGGCTGGCCTGGGCGCCCACCATCGTGGCCATATCACGGGGGTCCCCCTGCTTGATCGCCTCGACCCGCGCGATGCAGCGTTCGATGAAGGCTTCATAGATGTCTTCCTGAATCAAAGCCCGCGAGGGACAGGTGCAAACCTCCCCCTGATTGAAGGCAAACAGCACGAACCCTTCGACCGCCTTGTCGAGAAAGGCATCATCTTCGGCCATCACATCCGAGAAGAAGATATTCGGCGACTTGCCGCCCAGCTCCAGCGTGACCGGGATCAGGTTTTCGGTGGCCGCCTGCATGATGACACGGCCCGTCTCGGTCGATCCGGTGAAGGCGATCTTGGCGATTCGCGGTGATTTCGCCAGCGGACCGCCGACTTCCGGCCCCATGCCGTTGACGATGTTCAACACCCCCGGCGGCAGCAGGTCAGCAATGACCTCGACAAGAACCATGATTGCGGCAGGGGTCTGCTCGGCCGGTTTCAAAACGATGCAATTCCCCGCCGCCAGTGCAGGGGCCAACTTCCACGCGGCCATCAAAATCGAAAAGTTCCAGGGAATGATCTGGCCAACCACCCCCAATGGTTCGTGAAAATGATAGGCAACGGTGTCGTGATCGATTTGCGACATCGTGCCTTCCTGGCCGCGAAGTACGCCCGCAAAATAGCGGAAGTGGTCAACCGCAAGCGGGATATCGGCGGCGGTGGTCTCACGGATAGGCTTGCCATTGTCCCAGGTTTCCGCTGTCGCGATCAGCTGCAGATTTTCCTCGATCCGATCCGCGATCTTCAACAGCAAGTTAGAGCGTTCAGCAGCCGAGGTCATGCCCCAGGCCTCCCTGGCTGCATGGGCGGCATCCAGCGCCAACTCGACATCCTCGGCCGTGGACCGTGCCACTTCACAGACCTTGGCACCGGTAATCGGGGTGATGTTGTCAAAGTACTGACCTTTGACCGGGGCCACGAATTGGCCTCCGATGAAGTTGTCGTAGCGTGTCTTGAATGGCGAAATATGCTCGCCCGCGATTTGCGTCTGTTCGTTCATGGGTTCCTCCTTCAGCCCCGGTCCTCCACCGGGATGCCGAAGAAGATGCGCAGCCCAGACCGCGCAGTCAGCCCGCCCACGGCTGCTGCCGTCGCCACCTGTCTCAGAACTGAGACAGATCAGCCCTGGCGTCCGCCGATACCAAGCCGCTTCATCCGCCGGTACAGCGTTGCCCTGCCGATTCCGAGGTTGCGAGCTGCCGCAGAAACATTGCCGTTTGCCCGAGACAGTGCCCGGATGACCGCGGCCCGTTCTGCCTTCTCAAAGCCCGAGGGCCCATCCTCCCGCCCAAAGAGATCCGAGGCCGGGATGGTGGCGATTGGTCCGGAGGGACGCAGACCAAAGGCGCGGCGGGCGCCCCGGGTCGCGCCCAGTACCAGATCGTCCTGATCCACTGCCAGCAACATTGCAGATTCGCTGTCGGTGGTGTCAGCAAAGATAATCCGCGCTTTGGGAAAGGCGGCCCGGAAAGTGTCCATTTCGATCTGGCGGGCGGTCTGGGTGACCGTCGCAGAGATCAGCCGATTGAAGGCTTCGGTCTGATCCGCCCGGGCGGAAGAGACGTCCAGCGCGCCGATCAGCTCCCCCTCCGGACCAAATATGGGCGCATCCATGCAGCTCATGCCGGTGTTGCGAGCGTGAAAATGCTGATCACGGTGGATGATCACCCGACGCCCCTCCGTGAGACAGGTGCCGATGCCATTGGTGCCTTCTGATGCTTCGGACCAATCCGCCCCCGGCGTCAGCCCCCAGGCATCAAAAATCGCGACATCGCCACCAGCGATCCTTTGATCCAGCACGACGCCCTCGGCATCGGTGAGCAGCACGCCACAGCCCGACCTGCCCACAAGCTGAAACAAGGCATCGAGTTTTAACGCGGCCAGCCGCATCATCGGACCGCTGCGATCCCGTCGCTCCGCCAGCTCCTGCGCGCCAACTCTGCGCACACAGCGTTTTTGATCGGGGTTCAATCCGTGGTGATCCAACGAGCGCCGCCAGGAGGCCGCCAACCGAGATCGAGCCGCGGCTCCCGGCTGGCGAACCACTTCGATCACCCGAGCGGCATGGTGCGTATCAAAAACCAAATCAACCTTCCTCCCGCCGCCAGCATAGTCGCTTTTGCGAGAAGTCGACAAAAACCTTTGCTCCAACGCCCTCGGCAGCTGCCACCTGACTTTCCAACGCCAGGGAGAATCTGCCCTTGCAGTTTTCGTACAGATCGGTACACCGTTCTGAACGGTTAACAGATCGGTACACAAAATGACTGAACTCCCCCGCCCCCCGCTACCCCCCTTCACCCGCGAAACGGCCACCGCCAAAGTTCGCGCGGCCGAGGATGCCTGGAACAGCCGCTGCGCCGACACGGTTGCGCCTGCCTATACGCTGGATACAAATTGGCGAAACCGGGCGGAATTCCCGCAAGGTCGCGAGGAAGTGCATCGTTTCCTGACCGCGAAATGGCAGCGCGAGCACAACTACCGCCTGATCAAGGAACTCTGGGCATTTACCGACAACCGAATTGCCGTGCGCTTTGCCTATGAATGGCAAGACGCTGCGGGCCAGTGGTTTCGATCCTATGGGAACGAGAATTGGGAGTTCGACGCGAAGGGCCGCATGGCGCATCGCTTCGCCTCGATCAACGATCTGAAAATCTCCGAGGATGAGCGACTGTTCCACTGGCCGCTGGGTCCGCGGCCTGCGGAACATCCCGGCCTCAGCGCGCTCGGGCTCTGATCCTCGCCGAAAGGTCCGGGGCCGCCAGCCAGCGCGGCCTCAGCGCGTGTTTGTCGCTTCCGTGACCCGCTGCATCGACCTGCGGCGGGTCAGGGTCAACCGCCGGATCAAGGCTATGACGAAAAGCGCACTCAGGATCAGCACGATTGTCGGTGCCGGAGCGCTGTCGAGGAAGAAGCTGGCGTAGGTGCCCGCCACCATCGAAACCATGCAGACGAACACCGAAACCCACAGCATGCTGCGGAACGTCCGCACCACCAGAAAGCCAATCGCCCCCGGCGCGATCAGCAGACCGATAGCGAGGATCAGCCCCGCCGCTGACAAGGTCGCGACGATGGTCAGCGACAGCGCTGCCAGCAAGCCGTAGTGCAGGAGCGTCACCGGCAGGCCAGACGCCCGCGCCTGGGCCGGATCAAAGCTGTGCAACAGCAAATCCTTCCACTTCAGAAGCAACAGCGCCCCGACGCCGACCGAAATCACCAGCGCGGTCCACAGTTCATCCTGTTCGACCCCCAGCATATTGCCAAACAGGATGTGATCCAGATGCGCGTTGGTCTCCACCGAGACATAAAGGACGATGCCAAGCCCGAACATTCCGGAAAAGACCACGCCCATAACCGTGTCTTCCTTGACGCGGCTATTGCCGGACAGAAACCCGGTCGCAACGGCACACAGCATGCCCGCGCCGAAGGCCCCCAGTATCAGCGGGAGGCCCGCGATATAGGCCAGCACGATCCCCGGCAGCACCGCATGGCTGACCGCATCGCCCATCAGCGCCCAGCCCTTCATCACCAGAAAACATGACAGCAGCGCTGTCGGCACCGAAACGATGACCGAGATCAGAAAGGCGTTCTGCATGAAGGCGAACTGAAACGGCATCAGCAGGGTTTCCAAGTCCATCATGCGCCCTCCTGCTGGGCTTCGGGGCCGCGCCGCAGCGCCTCGCGCGCCTTGCGCCGGGCCGCCAGCAGCCCGTGTTTCGGGGCAAGGACAAAGACCGCCAGGAAGATCAGCGTCTGTAGCGTCACGATGATGCCGCCGGTGGCCCCGTCGAGGAAATAGCTGGCATAGGCGCCAAGGAAACTGGTCAGCGCGCCGATCAGCACCGACAGCAGGATCAGCCGCGGAAAACGGTCGCAGAGCAGATAGGCTGTGGCACCGGGCGTCACCACCATGGCGATCACCAGAAACGCGCCCACGGTTTGCATCGCCGCCACGACGGAGGCCGACAGCAGCACGAAGAACACCGCCTTGAGCAGCCCCGGACGCAGACCGATGGTGCGGGCGTGGTTCTCGTCAAAGAAGGTGACCATCAGGTCTTTCCATTTCGCCATCAGCACCGCCAGCGAGACAAAGCCGATGATCGCCAGCTGCAGCGTGTCCTCCGGTGTGATCGCCAGGATGTTGCCCATGGTGATGGTCTGCACCGACACCGACATCGGGCTGATCGAGACGATGAACAGGCCGAGCCCGAAGAAGGAGGTGAAGATCAGCCCGATGATCACATCCACCTTGAGGCCCGAGCGTTCGGACAGGAACAGCATCGCACCCGCCGCCAGCCCGCCCGCAATAAAGGCGCCCAGCGCAAAGGGCAGGCCCAGGATGTAGGCGCCCGCCACCCCCGGCACCACCGAATGCGAAAGCGCGTCGCCGATCAGTGACCAGCCCTTGAGCATCAGATAGGCGGAGAGAAATGCACAGACCCCGCCGACCAGCGCAGAGACCCACATCGCGTTGGTCATGTAGCCATAGGCAAAGGGTTCCAGCAGATTCTCCATCACGGCTTGCCCTTCGCCTTGGAACGGCCCTTGCTGGTCTGGGTCTTCTCACCGTACTGCACGAAGGGGCGCTCGTCGTCGGTCAGGATGGTGACCTTGCGGGTGTCGCCGTCCTCGTGCAGCGCGTCGCCGCCCAGGGTGAAATGGCGCAACACCCCGCCAAAGGCATGTTCCAGGTTCGCGCGGGTGAAGGTGGTCTCGGTCGGGCCGAAGCCCAGCACCGTGCCCTTGACCAGAACGGTGCGGTCACAGAATTCCGGCACCGATCCGAGGTTGTGGGTGGAGACCAGCATCACCCGGCCTTCGGCGCGCAGTTCGCGCAAAAGGGCGATGATCTGCTCCTCGGTTTTCACATCGACGCCGGTGAAGGGCTCGTCCAGCAGGATCACCTGCCCGTCCTGCGCCAGGGCACGGGCCAGGAATACCCGCTTGCGCTGGCCGCCCGACAGCTCGCCGATCTGGCGGTGGCGAAAATCCTGCATGTTGACGCGGGCCAGCGCCTGATCGACTGCCGCGTGGTCGGCCGCCTTGGGGCGGCGCAGGAAGCCCATGTGGCCATAGCGGCCCATCATAACCACGTCCTCGACCAGCACCGGGAAGGCCCAGTCGACCTCCTCGGACTGGGGCACATAGGCGACCAGGTTCTGCCGCAGCGCCTGCTTCACCGTCATGCCCAGAATGCGGATCTCGCCCTCGGCCGCGGGCACAAAGCCCATGATCGCCTTGAACAGGGTCGATTTGCCCGCGCCGTTGACCCCGACCAGCGCCGTGACGGTGCCGCGTGGAATGTCAAAGCTGGCGTTCCACAAGGCGGTATGACCGTTGCGGTAGGTGACCGTGACATTGCTGGCGGAAATCCCGCTGTCGGCGGCGCTGGTGTTCATCTTGAGGCTCTCGCTGGCGTCTAACATTCGGCAGTCCCGCAGAGTTACACACAGAAATCGTGCTTTGTGAAATGAAACACCCCGCGGATCGGCTCCGCGGGGTGAAAATATGCTGCAATTGACGTCAGTTGGTGACCTCCGTCAGACCTTTGACCACAGTCTGCGAGGTGACCTTGAGAAGATCGAGATAGGTCGGCACCGGACCGTCCGCCGCACTCAGTGAGTCAACGTAAAGCTCGCCCCCATAAGAGGCACCAGTTTCGCGTGCGACTTGCTGCGCCGGAGCCGTGTTGACGGTGCTTTCGCAGAACACCACGGGGATGTCATTGGCCCGCACCCCGTCGATGACGCTGCGCACCTGTTGCGGAGTACCCACCTGATCCGCGTTCATCGGCCAGAGGTACAATTCCTTCATTCCGAAATCCCGCGCCAAATAGCTGAATGCGCCCTCACAGGTCACCAGCCAGCGCTTCTCCTCCGGGATTTCGGCGATGGCACGGCGCAGCGGTTCGATGGTGGCCCGCAGCTGATCCTTGTAGGCATCTGCGTTCTTTACGTAGGTTGCCGCGTTCTCAGGATCGTGTTCGACAAATGCCTCGACGATGTTGTCGATGTAGATCAAGGCATTGTCGAGCCCCATCCAGGCATGCGGATTCGGCTTGCCTTCGTATGATCCAGCAGCGATCGGGATCGGGTCGATACCTTCGGTCAGGGTAACGGAAGGCACCCCCTCGAGGTTCGACAGAAACTGTTCAAACCACAGCTCAAGGTTCATGCCGTTCCAAAGGATCAGATCGGCGTCCGAGGCGCGCACGATATCGCGCGGCGTTGGCTCATAACCGTGAATTTCCGCCCCGGGCTTGGTCACTGAAACGACTTCCGCAGCCTCGCCTGCCACATTGGCGGCCATGTCGGCCAGAACGGTGAAGGTTGTCACCACCTTCATCTTTTCCCCGGCAATGGCAGCATTCGCAGCGAAGGTCGCCAAGGCCACCGCCGACGCTGTCTTGAGCAGATGAGTGAACATGCGATTCTCCGTGTTCTGGTGTTCTCGAAAGTATCGTTAATGCAAATCATTCTCAACTGTCAATGAAATTGAGAATGATTTGCAACTATGACGACCGAAGGAGATCAACCCACTTGGTGCCTTCTCCACCGGTTATGGGACGCCTCGGCGGCGGCCTTGTGCAACGAACAACAGGTTACAACGCCATGCTCTGCCGCAGGTTAGAAACGTAACGTCTTGCGCGCGCGCCGAACTGGTGACCCCGGCGGGCCAGACGGCTGGCCTCAATCCCCCAGCCGCTCACGCCGTTCAGACTGTTTTGGGAGCGTGACGCGGCTGCCGCTTCACCCCATCGGGCGTTACGGACATCATGGACAGCATGTGATCCGCGTTCTGCATGCGGTGCCGCAGCATTTGCCGCGTCAATCGAGCGAGATCCGCGGCATATTCGGGCCGCCGGGATACGTCCTCCAGCTCGCCCTGCCCGGCCCGATCGAACAACAGCGGCGGCAAGTCGGCCGCAAATTCCACGAGGGTGAACCTGTCATCGCGCAAAATGCCAAGGCAACTGTCACTGGCCGAAGTCCCGAGGTCCTGCTGCCAGCGGGTCGGCGCCACAGGATCTGAAAAATCCAGTTCTGAGAAGGAATACTGCCGCCAATCGGCCGGCTGCTCCCCCCGCAGCAACGGCAGCAGCGACCGGCCATCCATCGCATCAGGAATGTCCTGCCCGATCCAATCCAGAATGGTCGGGGCGATGTCGATCGACTCGGTGATCTCTGTCAGTTCGGCCCCGGCGTGGGCCTGATTGTCCGGCAACCGGATGATCAGCGGCGTGTGATAGGCCGCATCATAGACCGACATTTTGCCCCAGGCATGACGATCACCAAGCATTTCCCCGTGGTCTGCGGTTAGCACCAGCATCGTGTTGTCGTACTGACCACTGTCTTTCAGGAATTGGATGACCCGCCCGATGTGATGGTCCACCTCAGTCGCCAATCCCAGGTATACGGCCCGCAGCGTGCGGACCGCGTCATCCGTCGGCTCAAGATCCGGAAACCCCTCAACGAAGCTTGCCAAGGTGCCTGCTTGCAGCGCCGGGCCGAAAAACGGGTGCATCGCGGCTTCCTGCCCCGCCGTCTCCAAACGGACGGGCAGCGGCAAGCTGGCCGGGTCATACATGTCGTTATACGGGGCCGGAGCCACGAGCGGCGGATGCGGACGAATATAGGTGAGATGCGCAAACCAGCTGTCCTGGTGGTAGCCTGCCATCTTGCCCAGAAAAGAATCGGTCAGGAAAGCGGTGTCGCTGTCTTCTGCCGCATAGAGCGCCGGATCGTTCAACCCCGGTGCACCGCCATCGGGCGAAACCGGACGGTAGATGTCCCAGTAGTCGTCAAAGGTATATCCCCGGCGCAGCAGATGCGACCGCCAAGGATAGGACATCTCCATCCGCATCTCGGTCATTTCGTGGAACCCATGCATCAGATATTCGTAGGTTCTCAGCGCCGGATCATTGGCATCGAAGACGCGCGGATCCTGCGCAGTATCGGTGTAGCCGAAGAGCATCGGCAGGTAACCTGCCTTGCGCATCTCGGTGGCGATGTTGGGGGTGTCGTGGCGCAGCGGTGTTCCGTTGCGCACCGACCGGTGGTTCATCGCATATTGTCCGGTGAGAATGGACGCCCGTGATGGCCCGCAGGGATTGGTCACCGAAAAGTGCCGCGAGAACGACACGGCTTCCTGCATGAACTTACGGATGTTGGGCAGCGCAACGTGTTGTGCCAGCGCCCCCGAAAGACAATCAGCGCGCAGCTGGTCGATGATCACGAACAGGACGTTGCGGGGCTTTGACCGGGTGGCAGGCATTCAGGGATCCTTGCGAGCGCGAATCGAGTTCTAGTTACGCCCACAGTGAAGAAACACGTTGGAAAGACAAGGATCACCACGCGGCCTGCCCCGCAGCGTGGCTTCACCGGCAGTACCCGTCCCTGCCGCGGAATGCGGCTGACAGCCGGAAATCAGGCCTCGGTCAGTCGGACGGGTGCCTGCGCTCTTCGATCACCGCGAGCGCTGTGGCAAGCGCCTCTTCGATGCTCAGATCGCTGGTGTCGATCAGGACCGCATCATCGGCCGGTCGCAGCGGCGATTCCGCGCGGTTCATGTCCCGGTCGTCACGCGCCTTCACATCGGCCAGCACCTCATCCAGGGTGATGACCTTGCCAGCCGCGGTTAATTCCAGAAAACGCCGCCGCGCCCGCACTTCGGCGCTGGCGGTGACAAACAGCTTCACTTGGGCATAGGGGCAGATGACGGTCCCGATGTCGCGCCCGTCAAGGACGGCTCCGCCAGCCCGCCGCGCGAAGGCACGTTGGAAATCGACCAATGCCGCGCGCACCTCGGCGATCACGGCAACCTTGGAAGCGGCCTGCGCAACTTCCGGGCCGCGCAGGTCCTCGCGGGCCAGATCCTGCGGTGTCAGCGACTGCGCGGCCTCGACGGCCGGGACACCTTCCATGGTCTTGGCGCCAACCGCTCGGTACAGCAGCCCCGTGTCAAGGTGGCCGAACCCGTAATGAGCCGCGACCGCCTTGGAGATTGTCCCCTTGCCCGCCGCGGCAGGCCCATCAACGGCAATGGTAAACGTCTCGCTCATGTGCGCTCCAGCTTGGCTCCGAGGCTGCCCATCAAGCTTTCGAAAATCGGGAAAGATGTCGCAATCGGGCTGCCGTCATCGACCGACACCGGGTTCTTTGCCCCCATCCCCATCACCATGAAGGACATGGCGATGCGGTGATCCAGGAAGCTTTCACAGGTGGCGCCGCCCGGCACACCGTCGATGCCGAGGCCGGTGACTTCCCACCAGTCCTCGCCTTCTTCGACGGTGACACCATTGGCGCGCAGGCCCTTGGCCATTGCATCGATGCGGTCGCTCTCCTTGACGCGCAGCTCCTTGACGCCCGCCATCATGGTCTTGCCTTCGGCAAAGGCCGCCACCACCGACAGGACCGGGTATTCGTCGATCATCGACGCCGCGCGTTCCGGCGGAACCTCGATGCCCTTCATGTTCGGAGAAAACTTGGCGCGCAGGTCGGCAACCGGCTCGCCGCCCTCTTCGCGCATGTTTTCAAAGGTCAGGTCGGCTCCCATGTCCTGCAGGGTGTAATACAGTCCCGCACGCGTCGGGTTGAGGCCGATGTTCGGCACCAGCACGTCCGATCCTTCGGTGATCAGCGCGGCGCACACAGGGAAGGCTGCCGAGGACGGATCGCGCGGCACGGCGATCTCCTGCGGCGTCAGCTCCGGGCGACCGGTCAGGGTAATGACGCGGCCCTCTTCGGTTTCCTCGGTGGTGATCTCGGCCCCGAATCCCGCCAACATCCGTTCGGTGTGGTCGCGGGTGGCCTCCTTTTCGATCACAACGGTCTTGCCCGGCGCATTCAGCCCCGCGAACAAGACGGCCGACTTCACCTGTGCGGAGGGCACTGGCACTTCGTAGCGCACTGGAACCGGGTCCGCGGCACCGACAATCGTCATCGGCAGCCGACCACCGCTGCGCCCCACGGCTTGGGTGCCGAACAGCGCCAGCGGATCGGTCACACGCGCCATCGGTCGTTTGTTCAAGGAGGCATCGCCGGTGAACGTCGCGGTGATGGGCGATGTCGCCATCACCCCCATGATCAGCCGCACCCCGGTGCCGGAGTTGCCGCAGTCGATCACGTTGTCCGGCTCGGCAAACCCACCGACGCCGACACCGAACACCGACCAGTTGCCGCCGCCGTGGTTCACCACCTCGGCGCCAAAGGCCTGCATCGCCTTGGCGGTGTCCAGCACGTCCTCGCCTTCCAGCAGCCCGGAGATCTTGGTTTCACCCACCGACAGCGCCCCCAGGATCAGCGAGCGGTGCGAGATCGACTTGTCGCCGGGCACCTCCGCCACGCCGGTGAGCGGGCCAGAGCGGTGCGAGGTCATCGGGATGGGCGTGCCGTGTCCGGACATGGGGCTTCCTTCGTCTGTCGGTCGTTCGTCTGTTCTGTTTGCGTTATCGGTAGCGGATTGGCCGGAACCGGTCCAGCGCAATTGCCCACCGCGGCGCGGTGCCTCAGCCCAGGCGGCGGAAGGTCAGGTAATGCGGTGTGCGGCCTTCACGCAGGGCTTTCTGCTCGTATCGGGTCGAGATCCAGTCATCCCAAGGCTGGCGCCAGTCGGTGGGCCCTTCGGCCAGCCACTCGAACCCCGCCTTGGGCACCTCTTCCAGCGTCTGACGGACATAGTCTGGAATATCGGTGGCCACGCGGAAGATCGCGCCGGGTTTCAGGCAACGGGCCAGCGGCTCCAGATGCTCCTGCGTTACGAACCGGCGGCGGTGGTGACGGGCCTTGGGCCAGGGGTCCGGGTAGAGCAGGAACGCCCGCGAGATCGACTGCGCGGGCAGAACATCCATCAAATCGCGGGCATCGCCGGGATGGACCGCAATATTGTCCGCCTTAACACTGCGGATCTTGCCCAGCAGCATCGCCACCCCGTTGATGAAGGGTTCGGCACCGATGATGCCGACATCCGGGTTGCTGACGGCCTGGTGTACCAGGTGTTCGCCGCCGCCAAAGCCGACCTCCAGCCAGACATCCTTGCCGCCGAACAGCGCCTGCAAATCCAGCGGCGTGCGGTCCGGGTTCTCGTCCCACCCCACAGCACCGGGGCTCAGTTTACCCAGATCCTCATCCAGATAGCGCTTCTGGCTGTCCTTCAGCGTCTTGCCCTTGAAGCGGCCATAGAAGTTGCGCCAAGGCGCACCACTGGCGTGTTTCTCGGCCGCGTTGGTGGTGGCGGGCTGGGCTTGCGCGGGCTGATCTTGACGGGGCTTCTGGTCGCCGGACATACGTCTGGCCTCCTGTTCAGGGTGTTGTCAACGGGCTGGCCGCTGCTGTGCCGCAAGCAGGCGCGCGGGTCAACCCGGCATTGCCGGACAACCGCCCCCGTGCGCGCGCCCACACTTCCCAGGCCCCTCGCCACGGGCCTAGCGATGTTTCACTGGCTCGCGGGCAGCTCGCGCAGCACACCGGCTGCGGTCAGGCGCAGGCGACTGGGATACCACTCCGCCTGGGAAGGCGTGCGCAGCGTTTCAATCGCAAACGCCGGGTCGACCCCGCGCATCAACATGTAGGTGAGATAGTCGTGAATCTCGCGTTGGGTGTCAGAGTAGATCCACGAACCAAATTCAAAGGGAGTCGACCAGCGCTCCGCCTTGCGCTCCGCCCGGTAAAAACTGTGCACCGCTTCAGGCGGCCAGCTGCGTTGATGAAACCCGATACGAGATCCCGGCGTCATGCGTCGTTGGTTGCCAGCCAGAAAGACATCGACACAGGCACTGACGCAAATCCCGTCAACCAGCGTGTGCAACCCACGCGACAGCACCAGTTCTGCCAAGGCTTCCCCCGCATCGACACTGCCGCCGGCACTGTTCAGCTGCAACTGGGTGATTTCCGGGTGATCCGCCAGGATCCGGCGCATACGCTCCACATCTTCTTCCGATATTTCATCGGGTTCGCCCACGACACCCGTTTCGGTGTCATAAACCAGCGTGCCATCGGCCAAGCCGAACTTCTGCGGTAGGTTTTCCGCCAGGACCGCCACGCCGCTCCCCAGCCAAAGCGCAACAGCAGCGCATACCGAAATAACGCCCCTGAGACCGGGGCACGAAACAGCGAAACTCTTGAACATACCAAGCGACCTTTCTCAGAGCGAAGCTCGCAGAATCCTGTTTATACTATGGCGCAGAGTTCAGAAACGCTCCAGTCCGAAGCGCTCGCACACCGCCGCAGGACGTCGAAAAAGAAAGAGCGGACCGCGCGGACCGCTCTTCCTGCTGAATTTGGGTGCGTTTCAGGCGGTTCACACCGCCTTCTTCAGAGCCTCGGCCAGATCGGTACGTTCCCAGCTGAAGCCACCATCCGCCTCGGGTTGGCGACCAAAATGCCCATAGGCTGCGGTGCGCTGGTAGATCGGCTTGTTCAGCCCCAGGTGCGAGCGAATGCCGCGCGGGGTGAGGTCCATGACCTGATCAATCGCCTTCTCGATGGCCGCGGGCGCGACTTCGCCGGTGCCGTGGGTGTCGGCATAGATCGACAACGGTTTGGAGACGCCAATGGCGTAGGACAGCTGGATGGTGCATTTCTCGGCCATGCCCGCAGCCACCACGTTCTTGGCCAGATAGCGCGCGGCATAAGCGGCCGAGCGGTCCACCTTGGTCGGATCCTTGCCGGAGAACGCCCCGCCACCATGCGGCGCGGCACCACCATACGTGTCGACGATGATCTTGCGACCGGTGAGGCCTGCGTCGCCATCCGGGCCGCCGATCACGAATTTGCCGGTGGGGTTCACGTGCCAGACGGTGTCGTCTGTCAGCCAACCCTCGGGCAGGGTTTCGCGGATGTAGGGTTCCACGATCGCGCGGATATCCGCGGAGGTCAGGCTTTCGTCCAGATGCTGGGTCGACAGCACCAGCGAGCTGACGCCCACCGGCTTGCCATTTTCATAAACCACGGACAGCTGCGACTTGGCATCCGGCCCCAGCGCGGGCTCGGTGCCATTTTTGCGAACCTCTGCCAGTCGGCGCAGAATCGCGTGGCTGAACTGAATGGGCGCGGGCATCAGCGCATCGGTTTCGTTGGTCGCAAAGCCGAACATGATGCCCTGATCGCCGGCACCTTCATCCTTGTCGGCTGCCGCATCCACACCCTGTGCGATATGCGCGGACTGCTCGTGCAGCAGGTTGGTCACTTCCACGGTTTCGTGGTGGAACTTGTCCTGCTCGTAACCGATGTCCTTGATGCAGGCACGGGCGATCTCATCGATCTTGCCCATGTAATCATGCAGCTTGGCCTGGTCGGACAGGCCAACTTCCCCCCCGATGACAACACGATTGGTGGTGGCGAAGGTCTCGGCTGCCACGCGTGCTTCGGGCTCTTCCGCCAGGAACGCGTCCAGCACCGCGTCTGAAATGCGGTCACAGACCTTGTCCGGGTGGCCTTCGGAAACCGATTCCGAAGTGAAAGTGTAGTTCATACGGGTCATGAAAGAGTGCTCCATTGGGTTCAGCCCGCCACGCCAGGAAGCCGTTGTGGCAGGTATCAAGCCGCATAACGCGGCACGACCGCGGGGGTCAATCTATATTCGATCTACGTTAAGCAGCTATGACCACAGTGCAAGCGCCCGCATCCGCCATCCAATCCCCACCGCCGCGATAAGGCAGACCAACAGAACCGGCCAGTCTCCGGTCCGGCTGTACAATGTCGCCGCGAAAGGCTCAGGCAACCGGGCATCGATGCTGCCCGCCTTGCCGAGCGGCAGACTGTCGAGCAGCGCCCCATCCGGGCCGATCATCGCCGAAACCCCGGTGTTGGCGGCGCGGATCATGGGCAGCGCCTGCTCCAGGGCGCGCATCCGCGCCTGTACCAAGTGTTGATGGGGACCAGAGCGGGTGCCGAACCACGCGTCATTGGTGATCTGCACAAGCATCTGGGGCCGCTCGTCAGAGGCGCCCACATCCTGAGGAAAAACAGCCTCGTAGCAGATCAGCGGAACGGCTCGTCCGATGGGAAGATCCATCACTTCGGCGCCGGGCCCGGCGGCATAACCCGCCCCGGCCTGCGACGCAAAACCATGGATACCAAACCGCGCCATGAAATCGCCAAACGGCACATATTCGCCAAAAGGCACCAGATGCGCCTTGTCGTAGGTGCCGACGACTGCACCGGCCTGATCCAGAAGGACGGCGGAGTTGTAGTAGGCTCCGGCCTCCTCGCGCTGGATGCCGAGGAGAACCGGCACCCCGGCCGCACGCTCAGTGATCGCCCTCAGGGTCTCGTCGGCCCGGTTCAAAAGCAGCGGCACGGCTGTCTCCGGCCAGACAATCAGATCCGGGCGCGGGGTCACGGCTGAAAATTCCACGGCTCGGCGGACGAAATCCCAACGGTAATCTGGATGCCATTTCAAATGTTGTGGCGCGTTCGGCTGAACGATTCGCACGACAGTTTCCGTAAAGCGCGGCTCAGGTGGTGGGGGGGTGATAAACGCGGCGCACGCCACCAGGGCCAAAGGCAGCAACGCCGCCAGCAGGCGACGTTGCGCCAAGAGAGCAAGGGGCACAAAAGCCACCAGCGTCGCGAGCGCCACTCCCTGTGGTCCGATCCAGGGCAACAGGTCGGCCACCGGTGTGTCCAGCCAGAACTGCCCAAAGGCGGCCCAGGGGAAACCGGTCAGCACATAGGCGCGGGCAATCTCTGCCAGCGACCACAGCACCACCAGCATCGCAATTCGCCAGGTCCCGACGCTCAAGCGCACCGCCAACCCGAATGCCGCCCCCCAGAAAAGCGCCAAGCCCGCCGAGAGGAACAGCAATGCAAACGGCGCCATCCAGGCGTGGCGCTCCGGGTCGATCTGAAAGGGTTCGACGATCCACGACAGGCCAAAGGCGAAATACCCGAGGCCGAACAACCACCCCATCAGCGCAGCATGGCGAGCCGAAGAGGCGCGCAGCACCAGCCAGCCGGATACGGCCAGTGCGAGGGGCAGCACCGCCAGCAAATGCCACGGCGCCAGCGCCAGCGATGCCAAAGCACCATTGCCCAGTGCGAGCGCCCCGGGCAGCAAGCTGCGCGCGTGCCTGGCAGGCCGCAGCCTCAATGCGATCATGCGGCAGCGTCCGGCAACCGCACCCGCAACCGCTTGATACGGCGCGGATCGGCATCCATGACCTCGAACTCGGCGCCCTCCGGATGCTCGATCACCTCGCCACGGGCGGGGACACGGCCCGACAGCATGAACACCAGACCACCCAACGTGTCGATCTCTTCCTCGTCCACATCGTCATGACTGGTCAGCGAATGACCGGTTTCCGCTTCGAACTCAGGCAGCGAGGTCCGGGCCAGCGCGATGTAGCAGCCGGGCTTTTCCTCGAACCAGGTTTGCAGCTCGTCGGCGTCGTGCTCGTCCTCGATCTCCCCGACCACCTGTTCGATCAGGTCTTCAATGGTCACCAACCCGTCTACGCCACCGTATTCATCGATCACCAGCGCCATGTGGCGGCGCTCGGCCTGCATCTTGGTCAGCAGAACCCCGATGGGCATGGAGGGGGGCACAAAGAGCAACGGGCGCAACATCTGCGACAAATCGAAATCCGATGCGTCGCAGTTGAACCCGTGGGTCAGCGAAAAATCCTTGAGATGCACAAAGCCCAAAGGCGTGTCCAACGTGCCTTCATACACAGGGATGCGCGTGCAGCCGCTTTGGCGGAAAACGTCGACCAGGTCTTCTTGGGAAATCGTGACCGGAACCGCCGAGATCTCCGCGGCCGGAATCGCCACATCTTCAACCCTCATGCGGCGCAGGTTCATCATGCCATGCGACGCGGGGCCTGATGCAGGTGGCGGGCTTTCGGCCAGTTCCACCGGCTGCTCGGGTGTGCTTCTGCGTCCCAGAAGCCGCGCCCAAAAGCCTGGTTTTGCGGGGACAGGCGCCTCTGGTGCCCTGCCGTTGATATTGTCCAGCGCGCCATGCGCCGCGTTAGAACTGCCTTCTATGTCGCCCATCGGTCCTATCCAAAAGCCCCGTTCAGGGGGTATCCTCATCTATGATATATGGGTTCGCGATACCCATTTTGCCAAGTATCTCCACCTCAATATCCTCCATTAATGCAGCATCACGGTCCCGAATGTGATCATACCCGAGGAGATGCAACAATCCGTGAACGGTCAGATGACGAGCATGATCGGCCAGTGATTTGCCCGCCTCCTGCGCTTCACGGGCGCATGTGTCATAGGCAATGGCGATATCGCCCAGCGGAATTTCCCCGGTAAAATCGGCCTCAGGAAGCGAGGGCACGCCCCCGTCCTGCGCCGCCGCAAGCTCCTCGGCTGGCCAGCTAAGCACATTGGTCGGCTTGGCTTTGCCGCGAAATTCAACATTCAGCTCGGCAATCCGCGCGTCATCGCAACCCAACAGGGAGACTTCGCAAACCTCCGGGTCCAGTTCGAAATGGGACAGCACAACGGCGATCACCTCTTGCGCCATATGCTCCAGCCCGGCGTCCTGCCAGCGCTTGTCCTCGATGCTGATTTCCAGGGTCATCTTATGCCTGCCAATGCGGAGACCGGACGCAAACGCGCCCAGGTAAGTCGTGTCAATGGGGACCGCTCGCGCGGTCCCGTCCGGCCTCATGCCGGTTTTGCATCCGCGTCATAGGCTTCGATGATCGCCGCCACAAGCGGATGCCGCACGACATCACGGGCAGTGAAATAGTTGAAGCTGATCTTGGGGATCGTTTTCAGCAACCGTTCCGCATCCGCCAAACCGGACTGCACGCCACGAGGCAGATCAACCTGACTGCGGTCGCCGGTGATCACCATGCGCGAGCCTTCACCGAGACGGGTGAGGAACATCTTCATCTGCATGGTGGTGGCATTCTGTGCCTCGTCCAGCACCACAAAGGCGTTCGACAGCGTGCGGCCGCGCATGAAGGCAAGCGGCGCGATTTCGATGCGTTTTTCCTCGATCAGCTTGGCCAGCTGCTTGCCGGGAAGAAAGTCGTTCAGCGCGTCATAGAGCGGCTGCATGTAGGGGTCGACCTTGTCCTTCATATCGCCGGGCAGATAGCCAAGCTTTTCGCCAGCTTCGACCGCTGGACGGGACAGGATGATGCGATCCACATGGCCGGTGATGAACATGGAAACGCCCACGGCAACGGCCAGATAGGTCTTACCCGTTCCTGCAGGACCGATGCCGAACGCCAGTTCATGCTCGAACAGGGACTGCACATAGGCCTTCTGAGCCTCGGTGCGCGGCTCCACCAGTTTCTTGCGAGTCTTGATTTCCACCCGGCCGCCGCGGAACATCTGCAACTGGCCGTCCGGTTCCGCGCTGTCAGCCTCGGGGCTCATCCGCAATTCGCGGTCGATATCGCCGGTTTCGACGCTTCGGCCGGTTTCCAGGCGGTCATAAAGCGCGGTCAGCACCCCAGCGGCTTGCTCGCGTGCCGAATCCTCGCCCATCACCGACAACTGGTTTCCGCGGCGGACGATCTGCACGCCCAGTTTCTGTTCGATGTCAGCCAAGTTGCGGTCGTATTCGCCGCACAGGTCGATCAGCAAGCGGTTGTCGGGAAATTCCAGCAGCACTTCGTGGGTGGCGGTCTGGTCTTGCGCGTCATTCAGGGCACCGATGGCCAAGCTGATCTCCTTTGTCAGGGTTACAGCTTCAGTCTGCCTGCGAAGTGGAAGTTGCGCAAGATCCGGCGCGTGAATTTCACCGCGCTGAAACAAATCAGCCGCCCCGGAGGGCGGCTGGAAGACAGGCGGGAGCCGGGCTGGTTACAGCGCGTCGGCCAGGGTCGAGCCGGATTTGAACGGGCCAGTGGCCACATTGCGCGGCAGGTTGCTGTTGCAAACTGGCAGGCCATCCGGCGTGCGGCGCAGGTCGGCATAGCCCTCCAGGCCGTCGTCGATGATCCAGTGTTCACAGCCCTGCGGGTCCACCCAGATACCCGCGGTCATGTTCGACAGGTGGCTCGAGGAGCCATCGCCGAAATGCTGGTCGCGGGTCTTGTCAAAGGTTTCGGAACAGGCTGGGATCAGGGCCGCAGCCGCGAGGAGCAAAAGGGGTTTACGCATCAGCATGGGGTATGTCTCCTCAGCGCAGGCAATAGATTTCGACACGACGGTTCTGCGCCATGTTGGAGGCACTGGTGTTGGGCACCCGCGGGTCACGCTCGCCGTAGGCCCGCACATCGGCGATCCGGGCACCGGCCGAACGACCGACCTGAGCCACGGCATGAGCGCGACGTTGCGACAGACGGATGTTGTATTCATCCGAGGCGCGGCTGTCGGTGTGACCCGCCACGACGAAGGCCCGGGCCCCATTCGATCGCGCCTGCTGGAAGAATTCCGCCAGTCTCTGGCGGCCAGCGGCGTTGATGTGATGCTTGTCGGTTGCAAAGAACTGATCGGTGGGCATCACACCACAAATGTTGCCACGGCGACAAACCGGCTTGCCGTCCGGGGTGACATGGGGAGTCATATACCCTTCGGCGCCGTCATCCATGACCCAATGTTCGCACCCATCAGGATCCACCCAGATCGTGGGAACGTAACGCTCCCCCTTGATGGTTCGCTGCCCGGTCTGCGCGCTGGCAGGCGCGGCTGCGATGCTCATGGCGGCGGCCGCGGCGGCGGCCAGCGCAAGCGCCTTGTTCAGTTTGAATGTCAACACAACCAGAATTCCTTCACCTAAGTTGCCCCAGGGCATTCGCCGCATATTGACCTCGAATATCAGGCCATAAAGGCAAAACTACCTGAATCTGATGCAGTTTACCTGCTAAAATTTTTATTAATCTGCATATATTGAGCGCGATTGCAAAACACTCGCGCGCTCTTTGGGTGAATTGTTTATCAAAGCGATGCAATTCCGCCGCGCCCCTAAAATACATCAGGGGCGTCTCAGCCAGACCAAGTGGCAAAGGTCGCGAACGACACGGGATTCGCGCCCCGTGTCGCGGCGGGATCAGTCGATGAGCTCACCGGCAAGCGAATTGGCACCGGAAGACACGATGCGGACCCGCGCAAGATCACCGATCTGCCGGTCGCAATCGGCAACATGAACCGCATGCAGGTAGTCGGACTTGCCGACCATCTGCCCCGGGAAGCGCCCCGCCTTTTCAAACAGCACGCCCACCTCTCGGCCAACCATGCTGTCCTGAACTTCGCGCTGCTGCCGCGTCAGCAAAGCCTGCAGGCGCTGCAACCGATCATCAGCCGCGGCAGGATCGACCTGCGGGCGCTCGGCCGCCGGGGTGCCGGGACGGGTGGAATACTTGAAGGAGTAGGCGGTGCCGTATTTGACCTCTTCCACCAGGTCCATGGTGGCCTGGAAATCCTCCTCGGTCTCCTCAGGGAAGCCGACGATGAAGTCACCGGAGATGAGAATATCAGGCCGCGCCGCGCGGATGCGTTCGATCAGGCGGATGTAGCTTTCCGCGGTGTGGCTACGGTTCATGCGCTTGAGGATCTTGTCCGACCCTGCCTGCACCGGCAGGTGGAGGTAGGGCATCAGCTTGGCACAGGTGCCATGTGCCTCGATCAGATCATCCTGCATGTCGTTGGGGTGAGACGTGGTGAAACGGATGCGCTCCAGTCCGTCGATCTTGTCCAGTTCCCAGATCAACTGGGCAAGCGTCAGATCGCCGTTGGGACCGGCGCCGTGGTAGGCGTTCACATTCTGACCCAGCAGGGTGATTTCGCGCACGCCCCGTTCCACCAGGTCCTGCGCCTCGCGCAGGATGCGGTCCGCCGGGCGCGAAACCTCGGCACCGCGGGTATAGGGCACCACACAGAAGGCACAGAACTTGTCACAGCCTTCCTGCACCGTTAGGAAGGCTGTCGGGCCGCGCTTGGCCTTGGGACGGTTCTTCAGCTTCTCGAACTTGTCCTCCTCGGGAAAATCGGTGTCGAGAACCTTTTCACCCGCGCGCGCCTTGGCCTCCATCTCCGGCAGGCGATGATAGCTCTGCGGGCCGACGACCAGATCCACCAATGGCTGGCGCCGCATGATTTCCTCACCCTCGGCCTGGGCAACGCAGCCTGCCACGCCGATCTTCAGGTCCGGCTTTTCGGCCTTCAGCCCCTTGAAGCGGCCCAGCTCGGAATAGACCTTCTCCGCGGCCTTTTCCCGGATATGGCAGGTGTTGAGCAGGATCATGTCGGCATCCTCGGCCGACTTGGTCTCCACGTAGCCCTCACCGCCCAGCGCCTCTGCCATGCGTTCGCTGTCGTAGACATTCATCTGACAGCCATAGGTCTTGATAAACAGCTTCTTCGGAGCGCTCATGCGGGTCAGCCTTCCAGCCAGGGTGGGTAAACAGCGGCCTGCAATACAGGCAAATGCCGCCGCTTGCAATGCGCTGCCATTTACCCGATTTTGTCCACAAAGGCCAGAAAGGCAAAGGGCAGACAGGCATGATGTATTCTTCGCTGCAGGCATTCCTCAAGGAAAGCAGCCCGCTCTTGGCCAAGGGGCCGGTCGCACTGATATTCGTCGAGGATGAGGTCGAGATCGCGACCACCTTGCGTCATCACCTGCAGTGCGGCTTTGACAGCGTTGTCGTGCTGATGCCGGATGCCTTTGATCTGCCGCAGGACGTAAACGCCAAGGTTCACAGGGTGCCGTATGACTGCCGCGGCGCGGAGGCGGTTCCCCGCGCCGTCAACGCCGTCATCGCCGCCGCGCAACCGGGCTGCTGGCTCTACTACTGCTACAACGCGGAATACCTGTTCTATCCCTTCTGCGAAACGCGCAGCGTTGGCGAGATGCTGGCCTTCCACAGCGAAGAACGCCGAGATGCCATGCTGACCTATGTGGTCGACCTCTACGCAGGCGATCTTGAGGCCCACCCGAACGCCGTTTCCCTGGAGGCCGCCTACCTAGACAAATCCGGATATTACGCCCAGGCGCGAAAGGACCCTGCGACTGGCCACCCCAGAGAGCGGCAGCTGGATTTCTTTGGCGGCGTGCGCTGGCGCTTCGAGGAGCACATTCCCGCCCAAAGCCGCAAGATCGACCGTATCGCCCTGTTCAAGGCCCGGGCCGGACTGCAGCTGTTGCCGGACCACACTTTCAACGAGCAGGAATACAACACCTATGCCTGCCCTTGGCACCACAACCTGACGGCCGCGATCTGTTCCTTCCGGACAGCCAAGGCGCTCAAACGCAACCCGGGCTCCGCCTTCGAAATTGACACATTCCGTTGGCACAACTCCGCACCCTTCGAATGGCATTCCCGCCAGTTGCTGGACCTCGGTCTCATGGAACCCGGGCAATGGTTCTGACCACCCACTGAACGGTCCACCACATCAGTGCTTTGCACCACGGATGTTATGTGTATATTTATCCAGCTTAAACGACATTATTCCCCCTGAGAGGCAGCATGGCCGCACCGCGCCAGAACATGAGCTATCGCGACATCAAGAAGGTCGTTCTGGACCGGATCGAAACGCAGATTTGGGCACCGGACAGCCTGCTACCTAGCGAAACGGAACTGGCCGAGGAATTCTCCAGCACCCGCACTACGGTCAATCGCGCGCTGAGAGAGCTGGCCGAGGAAGGCTACCTTGAGCGCAAACGCAAGGCCGGCACCCGCGTGCTGAACGCGCCGATCCGCAAGGCGCAGTTCTCGATCCCGCTGGTGCGCGATGAGATCACCGCGACCGGCGCCAGCTATCGTTATGCCCTGGTCGAACGCAGCCTCATCCCGGCTCCGGCGTGGATTTCCGCGCGGCTGGAGCTGCGCCCCGACCAGAAGCTGATGCACGTGCGTTGCATGCATTACGCCGACAACGCCCCTTACCAATATGAAACCCGCTGGATCGTCCCGGACAGCGTCCCCGAAGTTCTCGACGCGGATTTCACCGAGTTCAGTCCGAACGATTGGCTGGTCAAGAAGGTACCTTTCACCAATCTTGAACTCAGCGTCATGGCGACAAAGGCCGATCAGATCGTGTCCGAATTTCTCGAAGCGCCGATCGGGGATCCGATCTTTACCGCCGAGCGCATCACCTGGTTGCGCGGAACCCCGGTGACATTGGCAAAACTCTTCTTCGCGCCCGGCTACAAGATGACCACACATCTTTAACGGTCCAACGGACGGGACGGCACCGCGCGCAATTACCCTTGGGTAAACAACTGATACCCGGGATGGGCCACCGCGCGCAGGCTGGTGATCGGGGCCTCGTCAATCCAGGTCGTGCGCTCCATCACGAATAGCGCATCCCCAACTTCACTGTTCAGCACACTTCGATCTGCGTCGGTGCCTCGCCGCGCATAGAGCCGGAGGTCGCATCGACTGTAAGGACGATTGCGGACCAGCCACTCATTCGCATTTTCCACTTCAAGATCAACCGTCTCGATCTCTGGCACGGTTTCGAGGCAGATCCAGCGGTCCTCGAAGATGTAGGGGACCTCGTCGCATAGATGCAGGGCTTCGACGCGCAGCATCCGGCGTGGCTCGGACAGTGCGAAATTGGCCATGATCGCCGGAGGCGTGTCCTGCACTGTCTTGCGGATCAGCTGATACCGGTAAGCGCAGCCTTTTTGCTCCACCTCCAGGCGTGTAATCGGAATGTTCAAAGTGGCCCGGGTCACGGGATCGCGCCGCACCATGGTGCCGCCCTTGCGGCGACGTTCGACAACACCGCTTTCGGCCAGATCGCGCATTGCCCGATGAACGGTGGAGCGGGCGCAGCCGAAACGCGCCGCGAATTCCTCGTCTCGGGGCAGCTTGTCGCCCGGTCCATAGGTCGTATCCAGGATCATCTGACGGATGCTGTCGCGGATCGATCTCCAGGAATGGCGTGGCTTGCCCGTCATGCCTCTCTCCCAACTGCATCACAAATAAGCGCGAATGCGGAATTTGTCGTCACTTGTTCACAGGTGAAACAACACCGTATAAACCGTGATTGACATTATTATGTAGCTACATATTAATCTAAAGCACCGACAAAACAAGGCTGATTCTGCGCGGCCCAGCCCCCGCGGCAACAGATGCAACAACAGACGGAGGATTGCAGAGATGCAAAGACGTGAGTTTTTGAAGGCCGGCGCCGTGGGTGCCGCAGCAACGGCCCTGGCCAGCCCCGCCATCGCCCAGGACAAGATGCAGTGGAAAATGGTCACCGCCTGGCCCAAGAACCTGCCCGGACCCGGCGTGGCGGCGCAGATGCTGGCAGACCGGATTACCACCCTGTCCGGCGGTCGCATCGAGGTAAAACTCTTCGCCGCAGGCGAGCTGGTCCCGGGACGCGGCGTGTTCGACGCCGTCTCCGAAGGCACCGCCGAGATGTATCACGCGGTTCCCGCCTACTGGGGCTCCAAATCCAAGGGCATCCTGCTGTTCGGCTCGCAGCCCTTCGGCCTGCGCGCGGATGAGCAGTTCGGCTGGCTTTACCACGGCGGCGGCCAGGCCCTGTACGACGAAATGTATGGCCGTTTTGGCATCAAGCCCTTCCTGTGCGGCAACTCCGGCCCGCAGTGGGGCGGCTGGTTCAAGAACGAGATCAACTCGGTCGAGGATCTGAAGGGTCTGAAGTTCCGCACCACCGGTCTGGCGTCGGAAATGGCATCCAAACTGGGCATGGCAGCCGAGGCCACCAGCGGCCCCGCGATGTTCCAGGGCCTACAGACCGGCGCATTGGACGCGGGTGAGTTCATCGGCCCCTGGACCGACAGCGCGCTTGGCTATTACCAGGTTGCCAAGAACTACTACTGGCCCGGCGTCGGTGAGCCGTCCTCGGCCGAGGAATGCGGCGTCAACGCCGATGTCTTTGCCGCCCTGCCCGAAGACCTGCAGCAGGTCGTGGCGCTGGCCTGCGAGAGCCTCTACAACCCGGTCTGGACCGAATACACCACCAAACACGCGCTGGCGCTGAAGAAGATGGTGGATGAGGACGGCGTACAGGTGAAGATGTTCCCGCAAGATGTCATCGACGCGATGGGCGTCGCCGCCAAGGAAGTGATCGCAGAGCTGCGCGAGGACGAGGACGAGCTGGTGCGCCGCATCACCGAGAGCTTCATTGCCTACCGCGACAGCGTCGGCGGGTACATGACCTTTGCCGACAACGGACAGATGAACGCCCGCGCCGCGGTGATGGGTTACTGATACGCTTGACTGGAACCGGCGCCCGATCCTGTCGGGCGCCGGTTTTTTGATGGGGAGGACGCAGAATGCTTTGGGTCGCTGACAGGCTGGATGGCCTCAACCGGCAGCTGGCGCGGGTGATCCGCTGGCTGGCGCTGCTGATGGTGCTGGCGCAGTTTGCCATCGTCGTCGGACGCTATGTGTTCGGGGTGAACTCGATCGCGGCGCAGGAAAGCGTTCTGTACATGCACGCCACCCTGTTCATGCTGGCGGCGGGCTATACGCTGCTGGTCGACAAACATGTGCGGGTGGACGTGTTCTATGCGGGCCTCAGCCCCAGCGCGCAGCGGCGGATCGACATCTTCGGCCACCTGTTTCTGCTGCTGCCATCGATGGCGGCGCTGCTCTACTGGTCCTGGCCCTCGGTACGCAACTCCTGGAAGATCCTCGAAGGCCCGATCGCCGTGGGCGGGATCGAGGCCGTGTTCCTGCTGAAATCGCTGATCCCCGCGTTCTGCGTGCTGGTCATGCTGCAATCCGCCGCCCTGCTGATCCGCCTGTTTGCCGAAAGACCCGCCAATGACTGAATATCTCGACGTGATCATGTTCGCCGCGCTGATGGCGGCGATCCTTCTGGGCTTTCCGGTGGCCTTCAGCATTGCCGGCACCGCCATCCTTTTTGCCTATCTCGGCTGGCTTCTGGGGGTGATGGACGTCACCCTGCTGGGGGCGCTGGGGCAGCGGGCCTTTGGCCTCATCAGCAACGAGGTGCTGATCGCCATTCCGCTGTTCGTGCTGATGGGCGCAATCCTCGAAAAAAGCCGCATCGCCGAGGAGCTGCTGGACACCATGGGGCGGCTGTTCGGGCAGCTCAAAGGCGGCTTGGGCATCTCGGTGGTGCTGGTGGGCGCGCTGCTGGCGGCCTCCACGGGCATTGTCGGGGCCACGGTGGTGGCGATGGGCATGATCGCCCTGCCCGCAATGCTGCGCGCAGGCTATGATCCGCGGGTCGCATCCGGCATCGTCTGCACCGCGGGCACCCTTGGTCAGATCATCCCGCCCTCGACCCTGCTGATCATCCTAGCCGACGTAATGTCCAACGCCTATCAGCAGGCACAATACGAGCAGGGCAAATTCTCGGTCGAGGCGCTGTCGGTGGGGCAGTTCTTTGCCGCGGCGCTGATCCCCGGACTGGTGCTGGTGGTACTGTATCTTCTGTACATTCTGGCACGCGGCTTTCTGCGGCCGCAGGACATGCCTGCCGCCCCGGCGGAGATGGCCCGACCCAGCCGACGTCAGGTTCTGGGCGCCGTGGTGCCGCCGATCCTGCTGATCTTTGCCGTCCTCGGGGCCATCTTGGGCGGCGTTGCCACCCCGACCGAGGCCGCATCGGTGGGTGCGGTCGGCGCGCTGCTGATGGCGGGACTGCGGGCGGGCGGACCTGCGCGGATTATCATGCTGGGCGCGGCGGCGCTGATCGTGCTGGGCATCCTGTCCGGGCTGCACCCGGTACGGCTGCAGCGCAGCGATCTCAGCACCACGGACTTCGCCGCAGGCATCTTCTATGCGCTGCTGACCGCGCTGGGAGCCTTTGCCATCCTCATGGCGCTGCGCAGCGGGCTGAAGAAGCGGGTTCTGCACGAGGCGGTGACCTCCACCACCACGATGACGGCGATGATCTTTGCCACCATCCTGGCCGCGGGCATGTTCTCGCTGGTATTCATCGGTCTTGGCGGAGAGGAACGCGTGGCGCATATCCTTGGCGACATGCCCGGCGGCCCGACCGGCGCGCTGCTGTTCTGCATGCTGCTGATCTTTGTGTTGGGTTTCTTCCTCGATTTTGTCGAGATCTCGGTGATCGTGCTGCCGCTGGTGACGCCGACGCTGATCCTGATGGGGCATGACCCGGTCTGGCTCGGCATCCTGATCGCGATCAACCTGCAGACCAGCTTCCTGACGCCGCCCTTCGGCTTTTCACTGTTCTACCTGCGCGGCGCGGCCCCCAGCGAGATCACCACGCGCCATATCTACCAGGGTGTAATTCCCTTCATCGGGCTGCAGGCCGTCGGGGTCTTGCTTGTCTGGCTGGTCCCCAGCTTGGCCACGTGGCTGCCTTCCGCGATCTTCTGATCGCGGCGCAGCCCGTTAAGCACGCATATTCCATGGCCGGGCTCTGAGCCCGGTCACCTTGCTGCACGTGGCGCGCGGCGCACTTGCGACGGGGCAACGCCAAAATGCCTGCGAAACGCAGTGGCAAAATTGGCCGCGGAGCTGTAGCCCGCCAGCCGTGCCGCCTGCTCAACGCTCGACTGGTCCGCCTCCAGTCTGCTG
Source organism: Leisingera sp. XS_AS12 (assembly GCF_041224635.1). Lineage (NCBI taxonomy): Bacteria > Pseudomonadati > Pseudomonadota > Alphaproteobacteria > Rhodobacterales > Roseobacteraceae > Leisingera > Leisingera sp. XS_AS12. The sequence goes on along the minus strand of NZ_JBGFGM010000079.1, from coordinate 22,392 downwards.
CGCGCCATTTCCAGCCGAAGCCGCCTCACATGTGTCAACGGAGCGCAGCCGTGGACGGTGTGGATCAGCCTTCGCAAACCGGACAGGCTCAGCCCGGCCTCGCGGGCCAGATCCTGAAGCGACGGCAAGGGGCCGGAGTGCCGGGCAAGCGCATCAATCCGGCGTAGCTGCATCTGCTCCCGCGCGGTAAGTCGGCAGTTCTGCTGCTGACCAGAGAGGCTGGCAAAACTTCCCGCCACCAACCCCAGCGACATCGCCTCGGCCTGCAGCCGTTCGACTGGTGTGGCAAACCCCGGTGTCCGCACCAAGGCTTCCAGCAGGCGGATATCCTCGTTGGTCGCAAGCCATTCAAAGCGCTGAAGATCCTGCCCCTGCCCTGGCAGCGTCAGCCCGTTTTCATCCAGCCACGCATGAGACATCTGGATACTGATCTTGCGCACGTAATCCTCGGGCCGCGATCGCCGCACGAACGGCTGACACTCGTCAACCGAGGTCAGCACCAGCTTGACAGGCTCCCCGGGCCGTCGCCCCAGCTTCATTGGTTTCCCTGCAAGCTCTGCGTCGGCAATTCCATCCAGAAAGCAGTGCAGGATCACCCCCGGCTTGCGATGGCTGTTCACTTCGAACTGCTGGCGTGCCGTCGCGTTCAAGGTATGCAGCCCGAAGCCCTCTCGCAGCTGAAGCGCCGTCACCACGCCGTCAAATACCCCCTGCCCCGGGCAGTCGGTCGCGCCCGACCAGTCCAGATTTCGTTCGAAATCGACTACGTTGGGAAGAGTATCTGCACGCCCGGCCATGTATGTGCTCCAGAGAGGTCATCACCCCAGTTGGCTGGGCAGCGATACTTTTACGCGTTCTGCAAAGACTTTTGAACAATACGCAAAGATGGCTGTCTGGCAGGGAACCGAAAAGCAGTCTAGCTACCCGAGTTAAATAGTCAACTACTCTAGGATAGCACCATGCCACGGATGACACTGCGTTTTTTGATGCTGGCAGGAACGGCCTTGGTCGTGCCCTTGTCGGCCTTCGGCCAAGACAGCACCCCTCTGTTGCTGGACACAATTCGCATTGAGGCGTCGGATGCACAGAGCGTATTGGGCAATGACGTGATTACCGAAGAGGAGCTGGACGCCCGCAACCCCTCCAGCACCAAGGATGTCTTTGTCGGCGAAAGCGCTGTCACCACAGGCGGCGGCGCGGCGATTGCGCAGAAGGTCTATGTGAACGGGATCGAGGAAAGCCTCTTGTCGGTCACCATCGACGGCGCGCGGCAGAACAAATCGGCCTTTCACCACACCGGCAATGTGCTGCTGGACCCCGAATTGCTGAAATCGGTCGAGATCACCAAGGGCCTGGCCCCCGCCGATGCTGGCCAAGGCGCGCTGGCGGGCTCCATCGCCTACGAAACCAAGACCGCAGGCGACCTGCTGGAAGAGGGCGAAACCTTCGGCGGCCGGGTGAAACTGGGCACCAGCGACAACGGTACCGACCTGGAAAGCGCGTTGGCCATCTTTGGCCGCCAGGGCGGATTTGAGTACCTTCTGAATGCCACCCGCCGTACCGGTAGCGACTATGAGGACGGCGACGGCAACACCGTGCTGGGCACCGGCGCTGACCTCACAGATTACGTCGGCAAGTTTGCCTATCAGTTCGACGGCGGCCACCGGTTTGAATTCGCCGCTTCGCAGACCGAGGACAACGGCCTGCGCGCAGCCCAGGCAGGTCCCGGCGGCATCCTCTTCATCCGCCCGGATTTTGCCGGGGTCGCCTCTGGCCCCAGCGTCCTGACAGAGGGGCTGTCGCGCCGGACCTCCTATACGCTGACCTATACAAATGCCCAGGCGCAGGGGATCTGGGACCCCACCATCCAGCTGAGCCACAACGAGCAGGAGATCGATGCCAGCGGCGTCTACGGCACCAACAAGAGCCTCAGCGGCACATTCAAGAACCGATTTGCCATCAGCGGCGGCTCTCTCACCGCGGGCTTCGACTTCTTTAACGAAACCGCCGAGGGCGAAGGCCGCGGGCCGGGGCCCTTCGGCAGCTCCGGGCGCGAGAAGCTGCGCAACCTGGGCGTCTTTGCTCAGGCGCGTCAGGACTTGGGGACACGGGTCTCGGTCAGCTATGGTGCTAGGTATGATGCTCAGAAGTTCACCGGTGCTGATGATGGGCCGGACGGCCCGACCAAACTCTCGGAAAGCGGCTTCAGCGCCAATGGTGCGGTCGATGTGATCCTGTCGGACAACTGGACCCTGAACGCCGGTGTGGCCTCGACCTGGGGCGGTTACGAGCTGGGCGAGGCGGCGCTGGTCAACTTTGGCACCGCCTGGAACTATGACGGCTTCACCGCGTCGCGTGCCAAGGCGGGCCGCATCGGTCTGCGCTTCGACAATGGCGCTTGGAAGGCCAGCGCAGCCGTGTTCCGCACCGATGTCGACGACATCACCGCGGTGCTGCCCACGGCCGGTGCCCGCGGAGCGACCGCCGACCTGACCAGCCAGGGCATCGATGCTTCGCTGGAATACAACTGGGGGCCCGGCTTTGCGCGGCTGAACTGGACCTATGCGGATGTGACGATGGACGGCGATGCCGTCGGCTCCACTGCCTACTACCTGGGCCGCCCGATGGGGCAGATCATCGCGCTGGAAGGCGGCTGGGCTCTGGACGACCAGTGGCAGTTCGGCGGCACCGCCGAGATCGCCCGCGAATACAGCGACGCCGCGGCGCCGTTGCCCGGCTACGAGGTGGTGAACGTCTATGCCTCCTACACGCCGCGCAGCCTCGGCAATCTGGAAGTGCGGCTCGATGTGCGCAACCTGTTTGACGAGACCTATGCCAGCCGCAGCTCCGACGGGGTGGATTCCAGTCGCGTGATCGCGCTGAATGAGCCTGGCCGCACCATCGGCCTGACCGCACGGCTGAAGTTCTGAGCCGCCGCGAAACAGTCAAGTCCCGGGGGCGGCTGCCGTCCCCCGGCCCTTCCAGCCAACGAAGGCCAGAAATCATGATCCGACAGACAGGCCGGTTTCAAACCGCCCACGCCAGCAAATACATGCGCCAGCTGTGCAAGCATTTTGCCCATAAGGTTCCGGCCGCGTGCGACAAAACAGAAGGACGCGTGCAATTCCCATTCGGCCCGGCAACCCTGCACGCCAGCGCAACCGAGCTGCAGGCCGAGATCACCGGCCCGGACAACGCCGCGTTAGAGCGGGGCCGCGCCGTGATCGACTCGCACTTGAAAACCTTTGCCTTCCGCGAAGGCTTCACACAGATGGACTGGGCGGCACCGACGGAGGGCTGACAGCTGGCCACCCGTGCCGTCTGCGTCAGGCCCGTCGCCGCTGCGACTGCTGGTGGATCGGGCCGGTGATGGACAGCACATTGCCGTGGAACTGGCCGTCCACCAGGTAATGGGTCATCAGGTTCTGCCGGTTCAGAACCTCCAGCGGGCGGCCGTGTTCGACAATGCGCCCGCCCGCCATCAGGTAGACATGATCGCAGTAGCGCACCGCCAGGTTCAGGTCATGCATCGTCATCAGCACGGTGCGGCCGCGGCGCCGGACCTCGTCCAGCAGTGCCAGCTGGTAATGCAGGTCCAGGTGGTTGGTCGGCTCGTCCAGCACATATATTTCCGGATCACAGGCCAGAAGCTGGGCGAAATAGCAGCGCTGCAGCTCGCCGCCCGACAGCTTGCCCGCGGGCTGATCCTGCTTGTCCGCAAGGCCCGCAAGCTCCAGCGCGTCCTGGCGCCGGCGGTCGAATTCGCCGTGCGGCAGCTCCAGCACCGACAGGCCGATCTCGACAATGTCACGCGGCGTCAGCCCGTCCAGCAAGCCTGCGCTCTGCACCAGCGCGCCCAGCTTGCGGGCCCATTCGTGATGGGCATGATCGCCGATTGCCCGGCCCTGCGCCCGGATCTGCCCCGCCGTCGGTGCCACCGCGCGGTAAAGACTGCGCAACAGCGTTGTCTTGCCCGCGCCGTTCGGCCCCAGCAGCCCGTGGATCTGCCCCTCGGGCACTGCCAAAGACACATCGCGCACGTAGGCAGCGCCCGCGATCTCTACCGTCAGATTGTTGATTTCCAGCGCGAACTCAGACGGCACGGCGCAGCCCTCTCAGGATGATGATGAACGGCGGCGCCGCGAACAGGGCCAGCAGTACGCCCAGCGGAAGCTCCTCCGGAGCAAGCAGCACCCGGCACAAGAGGTCAACCGCAATCAGCACCGTCGCCCCCAGCACCATGGTGATCGGCAGCAGAACCCGGTGGCGCGCGCCGACCAGCAGCCGCGCCATATGCGGCACGATGAGGCCGACAAAGCCGACGATCCCCGCCACCGCCACCGCCAGCCCGGTCAACAGCACGGTCGCCACGAAGATCATCGCCCGCAGCCGCGCGGTGCGGATGCCCAGCGCCTGTGCGCGCTCTTCTCCCAGCAGCGTTGCGTCCAGCGCATTGGCTTGGGTCAGGAACATGAGCCCCAGCGCCACCACCGCTACCGCCAGCAGCGGCACCTCCTGCCATTCTGTTCCGGCAGCGGTGCCCATCAGCCAGCCCATCGCGTTGCGGGTCGCATGCGGGTCGCCAATATAGAGGAAGAAGGCCGTCAGCGACTGGAACATCAGCGAGACGGCTACTCCCGCCAGCACCACGATCAGCGGATCCATCGGTTGCCCCCGCCGCTGGGACAACCCCATGGTCAGCGCAAAAGCGGCCGCCGCTCCGAGGAAGGCGATCAGCGGCACTCCCAGCCGGTCGGTGACCGCCGCGGGCAGCCAGATGATCGCCGCCACCGCTGCCGCCGACGCCCCCGAGGAGAGCCCCATCAGGTAGGGATCCGCCATCGGGTTGCGCAGCGCTGTCTGCATCAGCGCACCGGCCAGCGACAATCCCGCGCCGATCAGCCCGACGGCCAGCACCCGCGGGATGCGCCATTGCCACACGATCAGCGACAGGCCGCGCGGTGCGTCCTCGCTCCGGCTCAGGATCGCAAGGCGGTCCGCCCAGCCGATGTCGGCCGTGCCCCACAACACCCCGGCGACGGCTGCCAGGACCATCGCTACCAAGGCTGCCGGAAACAGAAGCGAGAAGCGGGCCTGCATTCAGCGCAACGCCGCCAGCTGCGCGTTCAGGTTTTCAACTCCGTCGGCAAAGCGCATGCCCAGCAATGTCTCGGAAAACGGCACCACCACGAAACGCCCGTTCTGCACCGCCGTCAGCTGCGACAGCACGGGATCGTTTTCCAGATACTCCCGTTTCTCCTGCGCCGAGGACCAGCCTGCCTCGATCAGCAGGATCACATCCGGGTCGGCCTCGACCACGCGTTCCCAGGCCAGATCAACCCAGGCGCCTTCGACGTCCGCACTGATGCTGGTCAACCCGGCGGTTTTGGCGACCAGTGCCGGGCCGCCGCAGCAACCGATCGAGAACGGCGTGTCGGTGCCACTGTCATAGATAAAGGCGCTGCGCCCGCCGCCCGCGGGATTGTTCTGCACCGCTTCGATGCGCGCCCTGGTCTCGGCGATCAGCGCATCCGCGCGATCCTGAACGCCGAAAATGTCGCCAATCACTTCGATGTCGCGCAGGATCGGCGCAATGGTCAGCGGCACGTCCTGAGGGTGCGCAGACCTGCACGACGCATCCACCAGATAGGTCCCCACGCCCAAGTCGTGCCACTTCTGCACCGATCCCAAATTGTCTTCCGAGAAGGCAGAGGCAAAGCCTGCGAACAGGAAGTCGGGCTCTTGGGTCAGCACGATTTCTGCAGCCGGATATTTCTCGGCCAGAACGGGGACGCTGTCGAATGCATCCCGCCACTGGTCCGGGATCTCGTCGTCGAGATAGGCGGTGCCGACCATGGCGTCCTGCAGACCGAGTGCCAGCATCACCTCGGTGGCCTGCTGGTTCAAGGTAATGGCCCGCTTCGGCGGCGTTTCGTAAGTATAGGAGCTCCCACAACTTTGAACGGTCACCGGATCGGCCTGCGCCGCACCGGCGGCCGCAACAAGGCACAGCGGCATCAGAACTCTAAGCAAATTCATGGGTTTCTCCTGATTGATGAATAAGCAGGGACTGCGGAACATCCCCCGCGCAAAGAACCCGGGCCACCAGGCTGCGCACATCCGCCAGATCGCGGACCCGGTACCAATCCCCTTTTGGATAGTGCACGATCACAGGCCCGTTGTTGCAGGGAAACAGGCAGCCGGCCGCGGTCACAAGACAGTCAGAGGCCAACTGCATGCGGCCCAACTCGGCCTTCAGCGCCGCCAACAGGTCGGGTGCATCCTTCAGATGGCAGCGCGGTCCAGTGCAGACCAGCAGGTGGTGACGATGGGGCGGAGGACTGTTCCAGCCTTTGCCCAATTCGCCGTCTGGTCTCGGTTCCACCTCCGTCAGCGGCACCTCAGCCCGCGCAACATGGCCAAGGACCGAGGTGTCAGCTTGCGGGGCCTCAGCCAGCAGAACCTTCGGGCGTGTCCCGGTCTGGCGCGCCAGCCAGGCCCCCACTGCGCCGGGCAGCCAGGCCTCTATGCTCTGCGAAAACGGGAGGCCAACCGGACGCAGTTCGATCCGCGTCGCTCCCAACGCGGTCATATCGTCCAGCGCCCGCCAAAGCCCCTCGCCGCTGGCTTCGAGCCGGACCGCCACCGCCGCACTGGGCGCCGCTGCCGCCAGCCCTTCGGCCAGGGCCTGAAAGCGGGATTGGCTGACATACGAAGCGGAGATCAGATAAATTCGGGCGTCCATGCAAGCCTCTCAAGCGGAGGCAGGCAGGCGCTGGCGCGAAGCGCTGGGGACACTGTCATCTCTTCCTCCACGGGCCCTCCGCCCGATTGGTTACGGTTTACCGATGGCAGGTCTCCTGACTTGCGGATCAAAGCGTGCCGTCCCTTCCCGGATCCGCCGGATCCAGTGGTTCTGACGGGGTACTCTCCGCTCACAGTTGCGGGGGCAGTTCTGGACTTGGGCCGCTCAGCCCGCACCAGATTCCCTTTTCATCCCATTGCCATACTCGGCCGGGAACCATCGATTTTTGTCTGCTCAAATCGGCCTGCCCTGTCAACCGCTATATGTCGCCACGCAACCAAGCCCTTCGAGCAGGGAGGATGCGTCGGAACATGATCAGGTCAGCCCCCCGAGGCGGCGCACCTGCGCGCCAACGCGCTCCCCGTCTACGGTTGCCATTGTTGCGGCGATGCCTGCGGCTTCCCCGGTGGCAAAAGCCGTCCCCATGACACGGACCGAGCCATAAGCGACAGGATCGGCCCCGATGACGCGGCCAGACACAAACAGATTGTCGAGGCCGCGCGCCCGCAGACTGTCCAGTGGAACCGAGGCGTAACCATGCCCGCCAACCGGGTGGTAGACCGGCTTGCCGGCTTCACCGTGCAACTCTGCGGGCCACGCCGCCCGGGCGATGCTGTCGGAGCGTTGCCGCCCGCAGGCGAGATCCTCGGCCGTCATCTCATACCGCGTGGCAGGGTGCCTGCTTTCACGAATGCCGATCTGCGGACCAGACTGGGCCAAGAAGCAATGCTCGAACCCCGGCACGTGATCGCGCAACATCTGCACATAGTCATTCGCCATCTCCCGCGCGCACCGCTCCGCCCGCGTAAAACTGGCGGACGTGAGGTCGGGCAGCGCCAGGTCAATGATCATCCACCACATGTCGCCAGTGCCGGGAATGCGCGTATAGATGCCGCCATCCTCGCGGCGGATCGGATAGGCGCCGGTCTTGTTGTAACGCTGGATGGCCGCCTTGATCGCCGACCTGTCAAAGGGGACCCGCGGATCCAACCCGGAAATCCGGATCGGGGCAGAGACGGCCTGCAACTGGCCGTTCATGTCGCCCTCACGCATTGTGATGCCAGACACGAGGGACAGATTGCCGTCGCCAGTCGCATCGACAAAGCCCTCAGCGATGATCCTTCGGCGGCCCTCCATCCCGGCGACGGTTACAGCCTCTATGCGGTCAGCCGTTCTGGTTGCGGCGGCGACACGAGAGTGCAGCAGCACATCAACGCCGTGATCGGCAAGCACCCGGTCGAACGCCAGCTTTGCGATCTCGGGGTTCAACAGGATGATCCAGTTGCCCGTGGTTTCGGAATTATGGGCCTCGGTATTCATTCCGCAGGCCCGCATGGCCGCCAAAACCAGATCCCCGGCCCCACCGACGGCTTTTACCGGCTCAGGCCCTTGCTGGAAAAATCCGCAGTAGGCCAGAACCTGCGACGTGGTCGCCGCGCCGCCGAGAAAGCCGTATTTTTCCACCAGGCATACCTTGCCGCCTGCGCGGGCAGCGCCGAGCGCCGCCCCGATGCCGGCAGCGCCCCCACCGGCCACGACCACATCATAATCACTCTCGGTCTTCCGGCTCATGTCCGCCAACCCAGAACGTGCTTTTCCACCAGCCCGACGGTGGTAGACAGCAGCACCCCCAGCAGCGACAGGATCGTCACCCCGGCAAACAAACGTTCAAGGTCGTACAGCGATCCGGCCTGCAGGATGTAGGCGCCGATGCCATGTTCGGCGCCCAGCATTTCCGCCGCCACCAGCAAGATGATCGCGATGGCCAAGCTGACACGCAGCCCCGACAGGATGCCGGGCATGGCACCGGGCAGCACGATCCGCAGCACCACCGTCGACCAGCGCAGGCCAAAGCTCTGGCCCATCCGGATCAGCGACCGGTCGACGTTGTCGACCGCGCCATAGGTGGCAACAACGGTAGGTGTGAAGGTGCCAAAGGCGATCAGCGCGTATTTCGACGCCTCGTCAATGCCGAACCAGATCACGAACAGCGGGAGCAGGGCGATCTTGGGGATCGGGAATATCGCCGCCACAAGGGGGACGAGCCCGGCCCGAACAAACGAAAACAGGCCAATCATCACGCCTACGGTGATACCGGCAACGGCACCGATGCTGCCGCCGACCAGAAGCCTCATCAGCGACGGGGCCAGGTTGGTCCACAAGGCGCCGGATGCGGCCAGATCCCACAATGTCAGAAATACGTCCGACGGGCGCGGCACCGTCAGCGAAGAGATAAAGCCCGCGCGCGTTCCCCATTCCAGCAAGGAAATCAGAACGATAAACACAACCAACCCCACCCAGCGGGGCGATGACGGACGGAAACCGCCGCCCCGGAATTCCACCGGGCGGACGTCTGAGGTCTCGGTTGCGCTGTCAGTCATCGATCAATTCCATATCTGCAGCCTCAGCCTCGGCGCGCATCAGCGCCCAAAGATGCTGCTGGGTGCGTTCCAGTTCAGGGTCGTTGGCGCGACGCTCTGCAAGCGGGGTGTCGATCTCGATCACCTCGTTGATAGCCCCGGGACGGCGCGACAGCACGACAACCTGATGCCCGAGGCGCACCGCCTCGGCCAGGTTGTGGGTCACATAGACCGCGGTGAAGGGCGATTTGGTCCACAGATCCACCAGATCATCCATCAGCAGTTCGCGGGTCTGGCTGTCGAGCGCCGACAGCGGCTCATCCATCAAGAGCACCGCGGGATTCACCGCCAGTGCGCGGGCGATCGCCACCCGCTGCTTCATGCCGCCGGACAGTTGCTTGGGCAGCGCCTTGCGGAAATCGCTCAGCTTGGTGCGCGCCAGAACGTCCTCGATGATCGCATTGGCCCGCTTTGTCGGCACGCCGTGGTCGGAGAGGATCAGCGAGATGTTCCCTTCCACGGTGCGCCACGGCAACAGCGCAAAATCCTGGAACACATAGGTCAACGGGTTGATGCTGTCGCTTGGCGGCTGGCCGACCTGGCTGACCACCCCTTCGGTGGGGCGTTCCAGCCCGCCGAGGAAGCGCAGCAGGGTGGACTTGCCGCAGCCGGAGGGGCCGACGATGCAGACAATGCGCCCCTTCGGGATGGAGAGGTCAATATTGCGGATCACCTCGACATCGCCATAGCGATGCGAGACCCCTTCGAGTCTGAGTTCCATAGATACTTCCGATGGCAGGGCGTCCGGCCGCCCTTGGGCGGGCAGCCGGACAATTGGGATCAGGCGCGGGCTTCGACGTAGCTCTCGTCCACCAGCGTCTCGTATTCGACGCTGGATTTCACCAGACCTTCCGATTTGAACCAGTCGAGCTGGTCCTTGACCGACGTACGGTTCAGCGACAGGCCCGGATTGATGCGCATCGCACCGTTCACGATCGGCCCGCGGGCGTCTTCCAGCGCGCGGTCGGGATAGATATGCGCGGCCAGCAACGCGATGATGGCGTCCTGCTCGTCCTGCTCTGCGGTTTTGTCGACCAGCGCGGCGTTGAAATCATCCGCACCGCGGGCCAGCGCCGCGAGGAAAGCGCGGGTCTGCTCGGTTTCATTGGCCGCGTTCTGCGCCGAGGTGAAGACCGTCGTCACCTGGTAATCGGGGATGTAGTCCGCAACCTCGCCGATGATCTTGACGGCACCGGCATCGGCCAGCGGCTTGGCAATATGCGGCACGATCGACCAGGCGTCGATCTGGCCGGACTTGATGGCGCCAATCACCGCGCCGGTCTTCTGCAGCGGTTTGAACTTCAGCTTGGCGTTCTCTGCCGCGGCAATGCGCGAGCCCATGTAGTGGAAGGACGAGCCTGCCTGGGTCATGCCGAACGTCTTGCCGTCCAGGTCCGCGGGGCTTTGCAGGCCCGCCTCATAGGCCGCGTTGGAGGCGAGGATCTTCTGGCCGGAAATGCCTTTCTCCTCCGACAGCGCGCCGCCGATCACCTTGGCAACGCCCTTGTCGGCCAGCGAGATCAGACCGCCCGAAATCGCGGTCATCGCATAGTCGGTATCGCCCGAGGCAATGGCGACTGCCATCGGCTGCGCAGCCTCGAAAAAGTCAAAACTGACGTCCAGCCCGGCCTCTTTGAAGTAGCCCCGCTCATAGGCGATGTAGCTGGGCGCGTGGCTGACAAAGCGCAGCGCGCCAAGGTTCACCGCGGTTCCGGCCCGCGCCGAGCGCACCAGATAGGGTGTCGCCAGTGCACCGCCAAGGGCGGCCAGCGTGGCGCGCCTGGTAAGAGTTTTCATCTGAGTTCCTCCTCCTCTGAAGTTTGCGCCCCGGACGGGGCGCAGCTTTTCACGTGTTGCCATTTCCCCGAGCTTGCGACGCGTCCAGCTCATGCCGGATATCGCGGATAAGATGCTCGGTTGCAGTGTCGGCATCCTTTGCAAGAATGGCCGCGACCATGCCGCTGCGCAGTCGGCTCAGCTCACGCGGATCGCAGCGCCCTTCGCGCAGCGCCGCCAGGCGAAAGCGCCGGGATTGATCATAAAGCTGGCCAAGCACGCGGATCATCCGCGGCGAACCACAGGCCGACACCGCCTCCTGGTGCAACTCCCTCGCCGCTTCGTCCCACATCATCACGGCACCATCGGGATCTTGCAGCAGGCTTTCGGTTGCGCGTTCGGTCGCATGCAGCGCGGCAACCAGCCTCCCTTCCCAAGCGATGTCAGAATTTTGCAACGACCACTTCAGGGCCAGCGGCTCCAGTTCGGCACGCAGCTTGATGATATCCTGAAGATCCGCCTGCGTGGCCGATGCCACCCGGAACCCCCGCTGCGCCGTCGCCTCCACGAGCCCTTCCGAGGCCAGCTGCGTCAGCGCTTCGCGCACGGAATGGTTCGACCCACCATAGCGGCTGCGCAGCGCTTCGATCTTCAGTTTGGAATCCGGAGCAAGATCGCCAAAGGCGATGTCCCGGCGCAGCGATGCCGCGACAACCGAAACCACGGTCTGCGAATTTGTCTTCTGAGGCTTGCGACCGAACACGCTCCACCGCCCCTTTCGTTACTTGATCCCAAAAATGTGTAACATTATTAGAATCGTTCAACAGCAGCCGTCAATAGACGTCCTGTGATCGCAGGGGGGAGCAAAATGAAGACGAACCGGAGCGCGACACAGGTGATCCCAATCCTGGGAGATCCCGTGGCACAGGTAGCAACCCCTGCGTTATGGAACGCAGTTTTTCAGGATAGAGGTCAGGACGCGATCTGCGTTCCCCTCGACCTTCCAGCCACCGGGCTTGAGCCGTTCCTTGCATGGGCAAGGCAGGCACGGAACGTGCCGGGGTTCCTCAGCACCACTCCCCACAAGGCCGCGCTCGCGCAGATGTGTGACCGTCTCTCCGAAACCGCGCGCAGTCTTGGCGTGGCAAATACCTTCCGCCTGACGGATACCGGTGATCTGATCGGAGAAATGCTTGACGGCCACGGCATGCTGGATGCGATCGAGCACAAGGGCATCAGCATCGCACATAGCGCCGTCGTGATATGCGGTGCTGGCGCAGCGGGTGGCGCTATCGCGATCGAGGCTGCACAACGTGGCGCTTACAGCATCGCCGTCATCGACATTGATCCCGTGCAGGCGTCGAATCTGACGGAGAAACTTTCCCTGGTTCTGAACGTTCCGGTTGCCACCTCTCTCCCGGCCAAGGCAGACATCGTCGTCAATGCGTCCCCTGCTGGAAGTCCCGCCATCGCCCCGCCCCCCTTCACGCGGGACCTGATTTTAAATGCGCTTTGTGTGGCAGACGCCCTGACAGAGCCGGAAGAAACCGAGTTGCTGCGTATGGCCCGCCAGGCAGGTGTTGCCGCCGTGACTGGCAGGGATATGGCGGCATGCCAGGCGAGCCGGATGCGCAGCTTTCTCGGGTTAGAGCCGACCTGAACGTCGTCCTGTTGCCCCGCGCGACTTGAATGCGCTGCAGAGGGCCACAGTCCGCTGTGGCTCACCTGGCGCGTTCTCCTGATACAACAAGAAGGGACCCTGAGCATGCGAATCCATCGCTTCTCTCAGTCCTGAAAACTTGGCACCCTTGCGCCAGATGGCATCAGCGTATGGGAGCACGACATGAAAGTTGGATTCATCGGCCTCGGCAATGTGGGAGGCAAACTGGCCGGTAGTCTCCTGCGCAACGGCTTCGACCTCACTGTGATGGACCAAAAGGCGGAATTGATGGACGATTTCGCGGCCCGCGGAGCAGGTACGGCGCAGACCCCTGTGGCGCTGATGCGTCAAAGCGACGTGGTGATAACCTGCCTGCCCTCGCCCAGCGCCTCCGCTGCCGTCATGGATGAAATGCTGCAGGAAGTCGGCCCGGGAAAGATCTGGCTCGAAATGTCGACAACGGATGAGGCCGAGATCCGCCGCCTTGCCGCTCTGGTCCAGGACAAAGGCGGCGCGGCTGTCGATTGCCCCGTCTCAGGCGGCTGTCATCGGGCCGATACCGGCAATATCTCTATCTTTGCAGGCTGCGAACGCCCCACCTTCGAGACGGTTCTTCCCCTGCTGACCTGCCTTGGCCGTAGAGTTTTGCATACTGGCCCCGTCGGCACGGCGTCGACGCTCAAGGTGATGACCAACTACCTCGCCACTGCGAATCTTCTGACATGCTGCGAAGCCTTGGTGACCATGAAGGCGGCCGGAATCGATTTGGCCACGACCTATGAAGCCATCAGGATATCATCCGGAAACAGCTTCGTGCATGAAACAGAGAGCCAGCTGATCCTGAACGGGTCGCGTGACGTGAATTTCACCATGGACCTGATCCTGAAGGATCTCGGCTTGTTCGAGGCGATCGCCCAGCGCGCCAATGTGCCGCTGGAGATATCACCCATGATTGTGGAGATCATGAAGGACGGGCAGGCTCGGTATGGCACCCGCGCCAACACCGATGACATCATTCGCCGTCTGGAAGAAGCAACCGGCCTGTCAGTCCTTGCTGACGGTTTCCCCGCCGAGCTGGTGGACGACGAACCCGAAGAACCGGGCTATGAGGTCTTCCCTCCCGGCGCACAACGTCCTGTCGCAGCGGAGTAACAACCATGCCCGACACGTCCGGATCGAACCTGAGCTATTGGCAGGAGCGCACCGATTTGGCCGCCGCCTTTCGTTGGACGGCGCGCCTGAACATGCACGAGGCGGTGGCCAATCATTTCAGCCTCGCCGTCAATGATGACGGCACCCAATTCCTTATTAATCCGAATCAGGCGCATTTTTCGCGCATCCGCGCCTCGGACTTGCTGCTGCTGGACGCCAATGATCCCGAAACCCTCAGCCGCCCCATGGCCCCGGACCCAACCGCCTGGGGACTGCACGGTGCCGTTCACCGGCGTTGCCCGCACGTGCGGTGCGTCATGCACGCCCATTCGATCCACGCGACCGTTCTGGCCTCCCTTGCAGACAGCCGCCTGCCGCCCATCGACCAGAACACGGCCACCTTTTACAACCGTGTCGTGATCGATGAGCAGTTCGGCGGGCTGGCTTTCGAGGACGAAGGGGAGCGTTGCGCCACCTTGCTGACCGACCCGTCCAAGAAGGTCATGATCATGGGCAATCACGGGGTTCTTGTCCTTGGCGACAGTGTCGGCGATGCCTTCAATCGCCTTTACTACTTTGAACGCGCGGCAGAAACCTACATCCGCGCTCTCCAGACCGGGCAACCCCTGCGCCTGATCCCGCCCGACATTGCCGAGAAAACTGCACGCGAACTCGAGGATTACCCCGGACAGGCAGCCGCGCATCTGGCGGCCATCCGCGAAATCCTCGACCATGAAAACGCGGACTACGCCACCTGACGGCAAACTCCGTCCGCTGTGCCCCCCCCCCTTGCGGGCTGTCCTCCTTCTTGGGTGCACCAAAGACGCGGTCCGCGGTTATGCCAAGGGAATTGGGAAACAAGACGGGCGGCACAGCACAAACAGCGGTGCAGCGTTCGGGTTTATGGCTTTCGCATAACTCAACCCAAGGCTCGGCGTCACCACGCCGAGCCTGTTGCGCCTCATTCCCGGCGTAAGGGCAACAGGATGCCTCAGGAGACGAATGGCGGCTGAACTTTCAGCTCCAGATAATCTTCCAACCCGAAGATGCCGCCTTCCCGACCGTTGCCTGACTTCTTGTATCTCCCGAATGGGGAGCCATATGCCGTCCCGCGCCCGTTTATCGAAATCACGCCTGCCCGAAGCTGGCGCGCGACGCGGGCTGCTCTCGCCCTGTCGCCGGTCTGAATGTAGGCCGCCAGCCCGTACTCGGTATCATTGGCGATGACGATAGCTTCTGCTTCTGTGTCGAAGGGGATCATCACCAGAACGGGGCCAAAGATTTCCTCACGCGCAATTCGCATATGGTTTTCGACATCCGCAAAGACCGTGGGACGGACATACCACCCCTGCTCCAGCCCCGCAGGCTTGCCCAGACCACCCGCCAGCAGGGTCGCCCCCTCGTCGATACCCGCCTTGATCATTTCCTGCACGCGGTAGAATTGGATCTCGTCAAACAAGGGACCGATGTGATCGCCCTCCTGTGCCGGGTCCTCCACTTTCTGCGCCTCGGCGGCAGCACGGGCCAGTTCCAGGGCGCGGTCATAGCAGGACCGTTCCACCAGCATCCGTGTCGGTGCATTGCAGGACTGGCCGGTGTTATCGAAACACTCGGCAACACCTTCCGCAATTCTCTGCTCCAGATCGCAGTCCGCAAAGACCAGGTTGGGCGACTTCCCCCCAAGTTCCAGCGTCACGCGCTTGATCCCGGCTGCCGCAGCGCGAGAGACTTCGATCCCGGCCCGCGTCGACCCGGTAAACGAGACCATGGCGACATCCGGATGCGCCGAGATGGCCGCCCCCACCACAGGCCCATCCCCGTGTACAAGATTGAAGACCCCGGCCGGGTACCCTGCTTCCTCTACGATCTCAGCATATAGATTGGCCGAAAGCGGCGTGTGCTCCGATGGTTTCAGCACGCATGTTGCCCCTGTAGCCAAGGCTGGAATGACCTTGAGAGCGATCTGATTGATCGGCCAGTTCCAAGGCGTGATCATGCCAACCACGCCAATTGGCTCGCGGGTCAGAATATCCCCATTGGGCAAAACTTCCTCTTCGGCCAACTTCTCCAGCGCCTCGATGAAGGAAACGAGATGCCCAATTCCGCTCTCGGCCTGCACGTCGTGAGACATGGTCGCAGGCGCTCCCATTTCCGTGGTGATCGCCCGGGCCAGATCCCCCTGACGGCGGCGCGTGACCTCAAGCAGGCTGCGCAACAAAGCGAGACGCTCCTCTTTGCGCGTGCGCGAGAAGCTCTCAAAGGCTTCTCTGGCTGCCGTCACCGCACGATCCACGTCCGTAACGCTTCCGAGCGTCAGCGTGCCGACCTGGCTGTTGTCGGCGGGGTTCTTGATGGGCATGGTCCGGTCTCCATCCGGAGTGACCCAGGCGCCACCGATGTAGAATTTGTCGAGCTGTTGCATCGTCTGCCTCAGTTGTTCAGGGGGTTACCGGTTGGGTTTCCATCGTCAGGTGCAAGGCGCTGTCGCAATAGGGCGATGCCGCGATGGCCGCATCGTCGAGCTCAACCCCAAGACCGGGGGCATCAGACGGGATGACATAGCCCTCCTCCCAGGTAATGCCGGTCTTGAGACAGGACATATAGGGGCCTTCAAACGTGCCAATGCTTTCCTGGATCAGAAAATTGGGACTACACGCCGCGAGTTGGATGTTGGCGGCAGCGACCACGGGACCGCAATAGAGATGCGGCGCGATCTGGGCCGACCGCGTCTCCGCCATGCCCGCGATCTTCTTGGCCTCCAATAGCCCGCCGACGCGACCAAGGTTCATTTGCAGGATCGAGGCCGCACCGGCCTCCAGCATGCGCGCGAACTCATGCTTGGTGCACAATCGTTCACCAGCCGCCACAGGGATCGACGTAAACCGGGCGACTTCGGCCATGTCCGCCGGATTTTCCGGCGGGATCGGCTCCTCGAACCAGAGCGGATCATAGGCCTCCAACCGTCGCGCCATGCGTTTGGCACCGGAGACCGTGAACTGGCCATGGGTCCCGAACAGCAGGTCGGCCCGGTCTCCTACGGCTTCGCGGATGCGTCTGCAAAACTGTTCCGAGCGGGTGAGATCCGCCATGCGTGGCTGGTGGCCATCATGGATCGTGTAGGGGCCGGCTGGGTCGAACTTCACCGCCGAAAACCCCTTGTCCACCATCTGAACCGCAACCTCAGCGGCCAGATCGGGGTCGTCGTAGACACTCGGCTCGCCCGGCGCAGGATAGACATCGCCCTGCGGTGGATAGAGATAGGTATAGCTACGCAGGCGATGGTTCACCTTGCCGCCCAGCAATTGGTGGACAGGTTGGTCCGCAGCCTTGCCGATGATGTCCCAGCAGGCCATCTCAAGCCCGCTCAACACGCCCGCGACGGTGACGTCAGGGCGCTGCGTGAAGCCCGCTCCGTAGGCCTGCCGCCACAACTGTTCGATGTGGTGGGGATCAGCCCCCTCGAACTGGCGCTGGAACATGTCCACCGCCATCGCCGCCACGAGATCCGGGCCGAATGTAGCATTGTAGATCTCGCCCACGCCGCTGATGCCACAGGCCGTCGTCAGCCGAACAAAGACAAAGTAGCGCCCGCCATGACGCGGCGGCGGATTTCCGAACACAAAGGTTTCGATCTTCTCAAGATGCATAAGATGTCCTTTTTTCGCTGGTCGCCGCGGCATCCTCGAGGATCATCTCGGCAGCGCGAATTGCCAGCATCATGGTCGGTGCATTGGTGTTGCCCGACGTCACGGTCGGAAAGGCCGAGCTGTCGACAACCCGCAGGCCAGCCACACCGTGAACGCGCAACCGGGCATCCACCACCGAATCCCGCGCGTCCCTCCCCATCCGGCAGGTCGATGTCGGGTGAAAGACGGTCGAGGCCCGCGCGCGAAAATCCTCCATCAGCGCGTCGGCGTCCTGCACGGTCGGCGCCGGTATCAGGCGAGTGCGCGTCACATCGGCCAAGGACGAGGAACTGGCGAGCCGGTTGATCACCGCGATGGCCCGGCGCGCACCGGCGCGGTCATATTCTGTTGCAAGCGAATTGGGCCGTATCAGCGGAGGGTCCTTGGGGTCGGCAGAGCGGATCATGATCTCTCCGCGACTGGTCGGGCGGCAGAGTTGCGCGCTCAGCAGGTATCCAGGTTCGCGTTCAAGCACGGGGCGCCCGTCCGGCCGGCTGACGTAGGACAGCGGGTTGCAGTAGATCTGCATGTCCGGATGTTCGCTGCCTGGGTCCGTGCGCAGGTAGCCGCCCACTTGATTGACAGGCACCGCCAGCGGTCCACGTTGGCGAACCAAGTATTGCACGCCTGCCCGGAGCCGTGGGAAAAACCGCCCCAACGTGTTGTTCAGGGTCGGTGTCGTGGCCCGGAACATATGGGATATCGCCAGGTGGTCCTGCAGACCTCGTCCCACCTCCGGCATGGCGCAGCGAACGGCCAGCCCCAGTCCCTGCAAGAGCGGGACGGGACCGATGCCGGACAGCTGCAGCAGCTTGGGCGAATTGACGGCACCGGCACACAGGATCACCTCGCGTCCCGCGGTGACATCACGGTGCCTGCCTTTGTGCCGCAGTCGCACACCGGTTGCCCGCGCCCCCTCAAAGAGGATGCGGTCGACCTGCGTGTGTTTCATGATCCTCAGGTTTGCGCGACCGCGTGCTGGCGCGAGAAAAGCATCCGCCGCGGAACAACGCAGGCCATTGCGCACCGTGCTTCGGTAGTAGCCGACGCCCTCGACCGTTGTGGTGCTCAGATTGTCGCAACGGCTCCAGCCACATTCTTCTGCAGCCGTAAGAAATCGGTTCGAGAAGGGCGACATCTGGTCCTGCAGGTCACTGACCGCCAGCAGCCCGTCACCGTGACTTCGCAGTGCACCATCCGCCCCGCGTTCCAGATGCCGTTCCATTTCTTCATAGGCCGCGCGGACCTCACTCCACGCCCATCCCGCGGCCCCCGCACGGGCCCAATCGTCGAAATCATGCGGAAGCCCACGCATGTACGCCATCGCATTGATAGAGCTCGACCCGCCGATCACCTTGCCGCGCGGCCAGTAGACGCGGCGACCATTCAAGCTGTCGTCCGGCTCTGCGTGGTAGCTCCAATTGAGGCGCGGATTGGCAAAATTGACACCATAGCCGATCGGCACCTTGATCCAGAAACGCCGATCCGATCCACCTGCCTCGATCAGCAGCACGCGCGTGCGACCATCTCGCGTCAGTCGCTCAACCAGCGCGCATCCAGCAGACCCGGCACCAACGACAATGTAATCATACGAGGGGGAAGACATCCCGATACGCTCCCTTGCGATACCCGCTCGTTTTGGGGGATCGCGGTGGGCGGTGACAAACAACGGATCTTTCGCCAAAGGGGCGGTTCAATTATCGGGTCACGCTATCCACATTGCTGCCGGGGTGTGCATGATGAAGAAATCACCCCGCAAGATGGAAGCCACCCCATGCGATTGCCTCATGTGACCTGGCTCAGAGCCTTCGAAGCCGCCGCCCGGCACAGCAGTTTCTCTGACGCCGCGGTCGAATTGAACCTGACCCCAGCCGCTGTCAGCCAGCAGATCCGTCTCTTGGAGCAATACCTGAGCGTCCCCTTGTTTCGCCGCCTGCCACGAGGGGTCGAACTGACGGACATGGGACAGGCCTACGCGCTGCCAATTCGCAAGTCTTTTGCCGAGATGAAGGACGCGACTGAGGGATTGTTCACCGTCAGCCGCAAGCGCAAGATCCGCATCCGGGCGTCGATCAGCTACGCTGCCCTGGTGCTCGCGCCGCGCCTGAAGGCCTTCCACGACTTGCACCCGGAAATCGAGGTGGTCCTGTCCACCGCCGTCTGGTCCGATCGGATGGATCCAGAAGCCATTGATATCGATATTCGCTATGGCACGGGCCATTGGAACGAAACTGACCTCTGGAAACTGGGAGACGAAGTGGCAACGCTGGTTTGCCACCCCGAACATTTGCGGAGCTTTGGGGATTCACCCGATGTGCGGGACCTTCTTTCCGCAGGGACCGTTCCTGTTCTCGGCTCCGAATTGGAATGGCGACGGCTCTCGGACCGCTTCGGCCTGGACTGCCCCGAGCCTCCGGTCTGGCTGACGGCGGACTCGTCCCTGATTGCCCTGCAAACAATCACCGCAGGGTTTGGAACCGCGCTCATCCACAAAAGCTTTACGAAACCATTCGAGGCGCGCGGCGTTCTGGTCTCCCCATTTGAATACAGCCTGCCGATCCGCGAAGCCTACTACCTTGTCATGCGCGATGGCCCCGCCGGACGAGCCGAGATGGAAACCTTCCGCCAGTGGCTGATGAATGAAACCTAATCTCGGGGGCGACACCTCTCCGGCCCCACTGTTCGATCGGAAGTCGGCGTAAGATATCGGGTTGCCCAGTCCGAAATGAAGTGCGCGCGGTAGCAAAACTCCGCGCATTTCATAGCAGTGATGCAACCTATCCCTCGCTCGGGCGTTGTCTCTCAAACTCGAACTGCGTGTTCATGAAGGGAGCAAACATGAAGACCGGACCTTTCAAATCGACCACCGCCCTCGCGGTTATGTTGTCTCTTGCGGCGCCCGTGCCTGCCATCTCGCAAGGCAAACGCGCGCCAATCGACATCTCGGCGATGACCGAAGCGGAAATCTCGGACCTGGTTGACAAGTGCAAGAAGCGGGCGGATCGTCGCGAGCGCAAGCTCGACGCAGGTGAGGAGGTCGCGCAGAAACGCGGGCCGATCGCCCAGTTTTGCGAGACCTACGGCAACGGCGCTTTCGATGAGCTCCTGCCGGAAAACCTGCAGTCCGCCGCTGTTTTGGGCGCAGATGCAGACGCAACAGCCGAAATCCTGGAAGAGGAAGGTGCCGCCTCCGACGCCCAAGTCGAAGCAGAAAACTCGACTGATACCGGAGCCGAAGCCACCGCGTCGAACGACGACACCACGTCGGCAACACAACAGACTGACGCACAGACCCAGGTAGGCGAGAACACCACAAGCGAAGCAAATGCGGCTTCGGCAGAGACTGAGACTGAGACTGAGACTGAGACTGAAGTCGAAGCGGAAACAGAAACCGAATCCACTGAAACGACCGAGACTACAGGGGCTTCCGAGCAGTCCATCGAAGATGCCGAGACAGCCGACGCAGGTGAGGCGCAAGCCACAGACGCTTCGCAGAACGAAGGCGAGATGAAAGTCGAGCAGTCGGAAACGGACGCCCAGGAATTGCAGCCCGTAGACAGTCAAGCCCAGGCAGACGCGGTCGCGGCTGCGTCTGAAGCCGCCGCAGCCGCAGCGGCGACCTCGTCCGAGGCAGACACCACCGCCGAGGCCGAGGTTATCGAAGAAACCGTGACCGAAGAAAACTCGCGCAGCTCTGACGAGGAGTTCGAAACGTCCGTCAACGAATCTGCCGCGCCCAGTGCGTCCGCTGCCGCACCTGCAGAAGACGACGAGGGACTGTCGGACATCCAGCGTGCTGCCCTCTTGGGTCTTGGAGCCCTCGCTGTCGGCAAATTGCTCAATTCCGGTGAGAAGGTGGTCAGCAACTCCGGTGACCGTGCCGTGGTGGAGCAGAATGGGCAATACAGGGTGCTGAAGAATGACGACGCACTTCTGCGTCAGCCCGGTTCGGAGGTCACCACTTACCGTTACAAGGACGGCTCGACCCGCACGGTGGTGGAACGCGAAAACGGCGCCAAGGTCGAAACCATTCGCGCCGCCGATGGCCGTGTCCTGCGTCGCACCCGTATTCTGCCGGACGGGCGCACGGTCGTGTTGTTCGACGACACGCAGCGCGTCGAGGAGGTGGTGGTCGAAGATCTGCCGCAACGTGACACGACCGAGAAGAAGGTCATCAATTATCGCAGTGTCGATGCTGAGGACCTCGCCGCCGCTCTCGCCGCCGAAGAAGCCGCGACGGCCCAACGCCGGTTCTCCCTCTCGCAAGTCCGGGGTATCGACGCAGTGCGGCGCCTGGTGCCTGAGATCAACGTGGATTCCATCAACTTCGAAACCGGCTCGGCCGTGATCCGCCCCGAGGAAGCCCGGGAGCTCGCGGCGCTGGGGAACGCGCTGCGGGACATGATCGACCGGAATCCGCGTGAAGTCTTCCTGATCGAAGGCCATACCGATGCCGTCGGCGCTGCGTCCTATAACCTCGCGCTGTCGGATCGTCGGGCAGAAACCGTCGCGTTGGCACTCAGCGAGTATTTCGAAGTGCCGCCGGAGAACCTCGTCGTACAAGGCTATGGTGAAACGGATCTTGCGGTCCAGACAGCCGCCGCAGAACGCGCCAACCGCCGGGTCGCCGTTCGCCGCATCACCCCGCTGCTGCATGGCGAGCAGTGAACCGCGACGACCTGGCAACTCTTTGAGTTGCAATCAAAATACTTCAGGGCCCTGTAACAAGCAGGGCCCTGTTGGCGCATTATTCGTAAGCGCTGTCTGCGCCCCACGCGGGATCAGCTTGACGTGGTGAAGTTCCAGGGCAGCAGCTCGTCGATCTTGCTGGCCGGGTGACCGGAGGCGATCGCTTCGAGGGTCGCCTTGAGGTAGGCGAAGGGCTCCACGCCG